>DATCXE010000509.1:0-7445 GCA_036565985.1 Bradyrhizobium sp. | reverse complement strand
CCGCCGAGCCTTTACAGTATTATGATCATCATAATGATATAGACGCCCTGCCTGCCCTGCGCCACAATGGCGGAAAGACACCCGGGAGACCGCCTTGAGTACCAATCCGCAATTCCTGTTCGATTTCGGCAGCCCCAATGCCTTCCTCAGCCACGAAGCGATCCCCGCGATCGAAAAGCGCACCGGTACGAAATTCGAGTATGTCCCGATCCTGCTCGGCGGCATCTTCAAGGCCACCAACAACAAGTCGCCCGCCGAAACGCTTGCCGGCATCAGGAACAAGCGCGAGTTCCATGTGCTGGAGACCGAGCGCTTCATCAAGCGGTTCGGCGTCAAACCCTACGTCTGGAATCCGCACTTCCCCGTCAACACGCTGAACCTGATGCGTGCAGCGGTCGCGGCTCAGTTCGAAGGCGTGTTCGAGAAATATATCGAGGCCGCGTTCCACCATATGTGGGTGGAGCCGAAGAAGATGGACGATCCCGAAGTGGCGATGAAGGCGCTGGCTTCCTCCGGCCTCGATGCCGCAAAGCTGCTGGCCCGCGCGCAGGATGCGGACGTGAAGGCAAAGCTGATCGAGAACACCCAATCGGCGGTCGAGCGCGGCGCGTTCGGCTCGCCGACCTTTTTCGTCGGCAAGGAAATGTTTTTCGGCAAGGAGCAGTTGCGCGAAGTCGAGGAAATGATCTCGGGGAAGTAATCGTCGCCGCCGTCATTGCGGGCGAAGCGAAGCAATCCATCGCGCCGGAGCCTCGATGTGGATTGCTTCGTCGCTTGGCTCCTCGCAATGACGAACCAGTGAACGAGATGGAGATCAGGCCGTTCGGCGAGAAATGGTAATGGTGGGTGGCGGGTGGCGAACGGAGTACCTACACTATTCGCCACTTTCGCCCGTTCGAAGAACAATAACAAACAGGAAATTCAGCAATGCGTGTTCTCGTAGTCGGCGCCGGAGCCATCGGCGGATATTTCGGCGGCAGGCTGTTGCAGGCCGGAAACGATGTGACATTCCTGGTCCGGCCGAAGCGCGCCTCCGAACTCGCAACCGCCGGCCTCGTGATCAAGAGCCCTTCCGGCGACGTCACCCTGAAGAACCCGCCGACGGTACAGGCCGACAAACTCACCGAGAAGTTCGACGTGGTGCTGCTGAGCTGCAAGGCATTCGACCTTGCGGACGCCATCAAGTCCTTTGCGCCCGCCGTCGGACCGAAGACCGCGATCATTCCGTTACTCAACGGCATGCTGCACCTCAACGAACTGGATTCGAAGTTCGGAGCCGGGCGCGTGCTCGGCGGCCTCTGCGCAATCGCGGTGACGCTCAACGAGGCGCGCGAGGTGGTTCAACTGACGCCGATGCAGTCGCTCAATTTCGGCGAACGCGACGGCACGATGTCGGACCGGGTGCGGGCAATCGCGCCGATTTTCAGCAGCGGCAATTTCGGCGCGGTGGCGAGCGAGCACATCATGCAGGACATGTGGGAGAAGTGGGTATTCCTCGCCTCGCTGGCCGCCTCCACCTGCCTGATGCGCACTTCCGTCGGCAACATCCTGGCGGTCACCGGGGGCAAGGATTTCCTGCTTGGCATGCTCGACGAATGCAGCGCGGTTGCGACCGCCGAGGGCTATTCGCCGGGCGGGCCGTTCTTCCAGCGCACGCGAGGTCTTTTAACCGCGGAAGGCTCACCGATGACCGCCTCGATGTTCCGCGACATCAAGGCAGGGCTGCCGGTCGAGGCCGATCACGTGATCGGCGATCTCGTCGCGCGCGCCGACGCCGCCAAGATCCCGGTGCCGAAACTGCGGATCGCCTACACCCATCTCAAGGCCTATGAAAAGCAGCGGGGGTGACATTCGGTGTCGTCCCTGCGAACGCAGGGACCCATAACCACCGATGTTGATTGTTAGCGCAGGCTAACCACACCGCCCAAAATAGAAGGGCCGCGGAGCATGGGTCCCTGCGTTCGCAGGGACGACGAGCAACTTCAGAGATGCGCGAGGTAATGCGCCAGCGCCTCGATCTCTTCCTCGTTGAGCGGGAAGGCGACTTCCGCCATTGCAGCCATGGCGCCGCCGGACCTCTTGCCCGACTTGTAGTCGCGCAGCGCCTTCAGGAGATAATCCTCACGCTGGCCGGCAACGCGGGCGACCGCCTTGGTGCCGGCGTAAGTGTCGAGATGACATGACGCGCAGCGCCGGCCGACGGCCGCCTGCGCGCCCTTCTTCGAGAGGTCCGGATCGTCGTCAGGCTTCGACGCCTTTGGCGGCTCCAGCGAAGCGAAATAGGCGCCGAGGTTGCGAATGTCCTCATTGTTGAGCTGTTCGACGATCGGCTGCATCTGCTCGTTCTTGCGGGTGCCGGCGCGAAAGAACACGAGCTGCCACTGGATGAACAGATCCGGCTGTGCTGCGAGCGAGGGAATGTTTTCCATCTGCGAAATGCCGTTCTCGCCGTGACAGCCGACGCATAGTTCGGCCTTCGCCTTGCCGGCGGCGATATCGGCGGCGCGAAGCGGCGAACCGCAAGCGATTGCCGCCGCCAGCGCTATCCCGACCAATGCAATTCGCATGTGCACTCCTCTGCGCCGCATCCCAGACAACAGGGGCTGCGGCCACCCGTTCCCGAGCAACCGCAGCCCCTTGATCGTTGACGCCCTACTTCTTGTAGCTGATGCGATAGATCGCGCCGGCCCAGTCGTCAGCCACCAGGATCGAGCCGTCCTTGGCGAGCACGATATCGGCGGGACGGCCGAGATAGCCAGTATCGCCCTCAAGCCAGCCGGAGGCGAAAATCTCCGACTTGGGATTCTTGCCGTCGGCATCGACGATCACGCGCTTGATCCGGGCGCCCTGGTACTTATTCCGGTTCCAGGAGCCGTGTTCGGCGATCAGGATGTTGTTCTTGTACTCGGCGGGAAATTGATCGCCGGTATAGAACTTCATGCCGAGCGGAGCCACGTGCGCGCCGAGATTGACGACGGGCGGCGTGAATTCCGAACACTTGTGACCCATCGCGAATTTCGGGTCCGGCATGTCGCCCTGGTGGCAATAGGGATAGCCGAAATGGTCGCCGATCTTGGTGATCATGTTGAGCTTGTCGCTCGGCATGTCGTCGCTGATCCAGTCGCGGGCGTTCTCCGTGAACCAGTAACGCCCGGAGCGCGGATCGACGTCGCCGCCGACGCTGTTGCGGACGCCGAGCGCCCAGATCTCGGCATTGCCGGTCTTGGGATCGACGCGGCGGATCTGCGAGACGCTGGTCGGCGGAATGCCGATGTTGAAAGGAGGTCCGAAAGGCAGATAGAACCAGCCGTCCTTGTCGACGGCAATGTATTTCCAGCCATGCGCAGCGTAGGACGGCATGTCGTCATACACCACCTTGCCGGCGCCGAGATTGTCGAGATTGGCTTCGGCATTGTCGTATTTGATCAGCTTGTCGACCGCGATGACGTAGAGCGCGCCGTCGAGGAACGCCAGGCCCGTGGGCATGTTGAGGCCCTTGAGAACGGTCTTGACCTCCCGCTTCCCGCCATTGTCCTTGATCGCGTAGACGTTGCCGAGGCCGAACGAACCGACGAACAGCGTGCCCTTGTCGCCCCAGGCCATCTGCCGTGCGGCCAGCACGTTGGAGGCATAGACTTCGATACTGAAGCCTTCCGGCAACTTGATCTTCTTCATCATCGCCGCCAGTTCGGCGTCGGAGGCGCCGGTCGGCGGTCCGGATGGCGGCGCCTGGCCCTTCTGGGCTTCGGTCTCATCGCCGAGGAACCAGTCCGGCGGCGGGTTGTTCCAGAAATCCTTGGTGCCGGACTCGTATTTCTTCAGGGCCTTCTGTTGCGCGCCGGCCTGGCCGGCCCCCGCAACAACGAGGATTGCTGCGAGCGCAAGAATAGATCGATTGAAAGCCGATTTCATCGCGTCACTCCCTATGCGGCCTGGTGGCCGCGCCTGTTATTATTTTGAAGCTTCGAGAGGCGTAGTTGGTCTGGCGAGGTGCAGACCGGAAAATGGTAACACATCCGTTGCCGGAGAGAAGCGCACGATGCGTGGCCACGTCAGCTCAAGTCGGTTTGAGAAGAAATTTTCTTCGGCCGACTTTGTTTGAGACTTTTTTGCGACGCGCTGCATCGCAATATCGATCGCGAGCAAACGATTGCGATGACCGGGTAGCGCGGCGTCGGACGAACGGACTTCAAGGGGCCGATCGCGCGCGACCGCGCCGACGAATGAATTTGTGGCCTGGCTCATACCGAGGGCGCCGAATCGCTGCGAAGCTGGCTACATTCTCTTGCGCGAACTCCGTATCCTGCAACCGGGGCTGGGCGGGTATCCCCATGGCCAACAAACGGATCATCCTGCTTTCGGACGGCACCGGGAATTCCGCCGGCAAGGTCTGGCGGACGAATGTCTGGCGCGTTTTTGAATCGCTGGATCTGACGAGTTCGCAACAGATCGCGTTTTACGACGACGGCGTCGGCACCTCGTCCTTCAAGCCGTTTGCGATCCTGGGCGGCGCCTTCGGCTTTGGCCTGAAGCGCAACGTGCTCGATATCTACAAGTTCGCCTGCCGCAACTACCGTTCGCATCTCGACTATCTGGCGCTCGAGTCCGCTGCCGCGAAAGCTGAAAATCGCGAGGAAAGATACGGCCCCTGGCAGAGCGACGATATCTTCGGCTTCGGGTTCAGCCGCGGCGCCTTCACCATACGCGTGGTGAACGGACTGATATGCGAACAGGGGCTGGTGAATTACCAGACCGAAGAGGAACTCGATCGCAAGGTCGCGGCGGCCTACCGGGCGCATCGGGCGGAAAAATTCAAATCGCGGTTTCAGGTCGAATGGGTGTTTCGCAAGCTGCGCAACCTCTTCGTTTCCGCCAAACATGACAAGAACGAACGCCCGGTCGATCACATCGCCTTCCTCGGCCTCTGGGATACCGTTGCCGCCTACGGCCTTCCCATCGACGAAATGACGCGGGGCGTCAGCCGCTACCTCTGGCCACTCGAACTGCCGGACCGGCAACTCAATCCCCGGGTTCGCAAGGCCTGTCACGCCCTTTCGCTCGACGATGAGCGCACCACATTCCATCCCCTGCTATGGGACGAGAGGCCGGAGAAGATTGCCAAGGGCACTAGGAAGACCAGTTCGGAACGGATCACCCAGGTCTGGTTCGCCGGCGTGCATTCCAATGTCGGCGGCGGATATCCTGATGACTCGCTCGCCCATGTATCGCTCACCTGGATGTTGTCCGAAGCGCGCGGCTGCGGCCTCACCCTGAAGGCGGCGCCGGGAGCCGATCCCGACGCATTCGCGCGGGTGCGGTCGACCCAGGACAAGGACGGCCGCATCTACGATTCGCGCAACGGACTGAGCGGTTACTACCGATACGGGCCACGCAGCGTGGCCGCGCTGTCGGACACGAAATTTTCCGCCGACAAGCGGGATCGCGTGGAGATCAGGATCCCCAAAATCCATGAGAGCGTGTTCGACCGCATCAGTGTCGACGCGCATCTTTATGCGCCCGTCGCATTGCCGCCGGTCTACGAGATCCTGACCTATGACGAAAGGATCGTGCCGCCGGACGACCTGACCGTCCTTCCGAACCAACCGAAATATGAGAGCTCCGGCTCCGCGCGTCACCGCGAAAAGGTCCAGGAGCATGTGGTCGGAAGCTCGATCTGGCGACGGCGTATCATCTATTTCCTGACCGTCATCGCGTCGATCTATCTCCTTAGCTATCCGCTGACATCCACCGCGCCCGCCGCCGCCGAGTTCACCACGCCGTTGCGGCCGCTTTCCGACGTCATTCGCATGGTCGGATGGGTGCTGCCTGGGGCGGCTTTGCGCTGGACCAATGCCTACGCCAGGGAGCCGCTCTGGTTTCTGCTGTGCGCCGGGCTCGTCGGACTGCTGTTGTGGCTGAGTGCGAGCCTTAAAGACCGCATCACCGACCAGATGCGTCTGGCGTGGCGGACGAGCCTGGCAAAGATCGACCTGAACCGGGGAAAATCCAAAACGCGAGACGGCGCAGGCGCAGCGCTGATTGCCGCCTCGGTCGGGCTGGCGTTGATCGCGCTTTATCCGATGCCGGGCTGGTTCGGCTACACCTTGCCAAAGGCGCCCGCCTCGCTGCAGACCTTCATCGACCGCATCACGCATCCCTATTTCCAGTTTTTTGCCTTCGCCATCCTGTTCACGATGTGGCTGCCCGGCGGCGCCATCGCGCGTTTCCGGCTGACGGACGCCTACAGGCGATTCATCACCAGCATCAAACTCAAGGTCGCGCCTGCTTTTTTCGCGATCGCCTTCCTGGTCGGCGGCTTTGCTTTCGCCAGCCACTACCTGTTCAATTTCCGCGACAGTTTCGGCAACTTCTGCCAACCGGTGGCGGAGCCTGCCGCGCTGGAGGTTTGCGACCCCGACGACATGAAGCTGTGCAAGCGGGCCTCCGACGGCAGCTTCCCGAGCACGTGCACGTCCAGGGCCTGCCGCGGGGTCACCCTTGCCGAATTCGACACCGCCGGCCTCTGCACGCCGGTCGGCGTCATGCTCGACCGGCGCGGGAATTACCGGTTCGTCCTCGAGCAGAATGGCGAATGGTCGTTTCTCGGCGCCCAATCCGGCCCGGGGGGAATGCCGCTCCGCGCGTTTCTTCCGCAATGGAACGACGGCCTGCCGGACTCAGCCGCCGCGCTGGGACGGTTTATTTTGCTCGCGGCAGCCTATCCGCTCAAGCGAACGCTGGACCGCCCCTTCGGACGCGTCATCATTCGTTACGGCGAGACCGGCAATGAGGAGAACTTCATCGACGGGGAGCCACAGCCGGACGGCAGCCTGAATGAGACCTTCAGGGCCACCCGCAACGGGCAAATGTTCGTCTATCTGAACCAGCCGGTCGACGGCGTCTTTCCAGATCTGTTTCGCAACGTGAACTCGGGCAAGGCCAGGGTCTGGGTCTATCGCATCCCCCGATGACGTGGCACCGAATGCGTGGCCGGGGCATGGACCATTGATTGGGTTGGGGTCGTCGCTCTCTGTTCACCGGAGAGGTTCGACGAAACCTTGCCTGCGGCGAAGCCGATGAACGCGCAAACGGCGATGACGCCCGAAAAATAGAGGATGCTACCCTGTTGCGCTTTGATGCCAACCTTCATCGGATCGCCCCATCTGGTGTCGCAGGACGGTGTCAGGCAGGTCCAATGATGCAGCCCGAGCGTTAAGAAGCGATGAGCCTGATCGCCAAGAAAGCTGCCCCGATCAAGCTGACCCGCGACCGGGTCGAAGCCACGAAACCCGCCAGCGTACGAGGTCAGGGACGCGCTTGTTCCCGGCCTGCGCCTTGCTAGTGCAGCCGTCCAGCCACCGCTCTTGGCTGTTCCGCTATACGCTCGGCGGCAAGTATCGAAAGCTGACCCTTGGCAATAACCGGCCGTGTCGCTAGACGCCGCC
>DATCXE010000508.1:0-3976 GCA_036565985.1 Bradyrhizobium sp. | reverse complement strand
CGGCGGGCGATCCGCGGCCAGCCCAGGCCGGTTCATGGCGGAGACCTGCGAACGCATGGTCGCGGCCGGCCTGCCGCTGTGGCGCGTCGGCGTATTCGTCCGCACGCTGCATCCCGAGATCTACGGGCGCAATTTCATCTGGAAGCCGGGCTCCGAGGTCGAGGTCGGCTCGGTCGACTACCACATCCTTGAGTCACCTGATTTTCACACCAGCCCGCTGAAAATTGTGTTCCAGCAAGGGTTGGAGGTGCGGGCCCGTACGGATGATCCCCTGAACAGCCGCTTTCCGATCATCGACGAGCTTCGTGCCGAAGGCGTTACCGATTATGTGGCGCTGCCGCTGCCCTTCATCGACGGCACCGTGAATGCATCGAGCTGGACCACCAAACAGCCGGGCGGTTTCACGGATGAGCAGTTGGCGGCGCTGCGGAGCCTCGTGAAGCCGCTGGTGCGGGTGGTCGAAATCATCAGCTTGAATCGCCTCGCTGCGAGCCTGCTCGACACCTATGTTGGCAACCGCGCCGGCGAACGGATCATGGGCGGTCAGATCCGGCGTGGCCACACTGAAACGATGAACGCCGCGATCTGGCTGTCCGACCTGCGCGGCTTCACCTCATTGTCCGATCGCGTGCCGGCGGAAACCGTGGTCGACGTGCTGAACCAGTACTTCGATTGCCAGGTCACCGCGATCCGGAATCACGGCGGCGAGGTGCTCAAATACATGGGCGACGGCCTGCTCGCGGTTTTCCCGATCGACGAATATGTCGGCGACGAGCAGCAGGTCTGTTGGCGCGTGCTCGAAGCCGCCCACGAGTCGCGCGCCAGCGTCGCCGACCTGCAGTATCCGATCGGCGACGCCGTCGAACGGTTTCGCTTCGGCGTCGCGCTGCATGTCGGGCGAATTCTCTATGGCAATATCGGCGGCGGCAACCGGCTCGACTTCACCTGCATTGGACCAGCGGTAAATCTCGCCGCGCGCCTGGAAAAGATCGCCAGCCAGTTGAAGCGCACGATCGTGGCCTCTGAAGGGTTTGCTGGCATCTGCCGGGGAGGGTGGAGCGACCTCGGCGAATTTCCGGTCGCGGGATTCTCCAAGGCCGCGCGCGTCTACGGCCTGCCCGACGAAACGTCGGCCGCCTGATGCCGGGATAATGCGGCCCGACAAACAAGAGGTTTGCGCGAGGCGCGCAGGCGATTAACGAAGCGTTAACGATATTTATTCATTTGTTGCTAATCATTTCTCGCGCCGGAGGGTGCTCTCGTGTCGATCTCGGTTGGATCAAACGCACTCTCTTACCTCGGCTATGCCGGCAATGCTTACGGGGCAGGCAACACGGCGTCGAAAGCCAGTCCTGCCTCAACCGACACTACCGACGCGTCCTCGCCAATGTCGTCGACCTCGGTCACGCTGTCTGACGAGGCCAAGGCCTACCTGGCGCAAACGGCAACGGACAGCGAACAGCCTTCGATCGCGACCCTGACCACGAGGGCGCGCGCCTGGTTCGACCAGCAATACGCTGCGCTCGGAACGTCATCGGCGATGCTCGATGGGCAGGTCGCCGTCGATTTTTCCGGCCAGACGCGCGCCACCCTGTCGGCGATTGCCGACAATGCACAGGGCCAATTCTCGAAGGATGAGGTGACGGCGGCGACCAGGACACTGCAGTCACGATTCAACGACGCGGTGTCTCCGCATGTCGTGATTGCCCGGCACACCGGAGACTATGCCAGCCTTTACGCGGCGGCGTCGGATTATCTTGATCAGGCCGGCAGCGACGAGAAGGCAACTCCGGCCTGGAAGGATCAGAAGCAGGCCGTGCTGGAGGGCCTGGCTGCGGCGAGGGCAAGCTTCGGCAAGGCCCCTGTCACCGGCAACGATGCGGATCCTGTGAGGGCGCTGCTCGACAAGGCGTCGGCGCAAAAGCCTTCCGCCACGAATTCGAGCCCGGACACCCTGGCAGCCAACGCACGGGCGATGCTCGACGCGCAGGCGGGCAACGCCAGGGATAACGGCAAGGAACTGGTCTTCACCGGCGGCAGGCAGACGGGACAGCAGGTGGATTTCACCGACTTCAACAATCGGACGCTGGCGATCATGGCGTTGAATGGTGACGCATCGTTCTCTGCGCAGGAAGTCAGCGCTGCAAAGGCAGAGCTCGATCTGCGCACGAGGAGCAGTCTTTTGAACGCGTTCAATCCAGCCGGTGGCGGTGGCACGCTCGGCAGCAGTCTGGCGCTGCTCCAGCACTACGCGAAAATGAGTCCCGAGGAACGAAGCGCCCTCGGCTTCACGGATGATTTCGCCAACAAGATCGCGGCCAACTATCGCACGGCGGCATCGATACAGAATACGCTCGGCGCCGGTGCCGGTGCCGGGCTGGCCGCCTACCTCTGACGTCGTCCGCTATTCTTCCGGCTCGGTCGTGAACAGCAACGGGTAGCCCTTGGCGCGGCCGGCGTCGGTGGCGCGGGTTGCCTTGGTCTCGGCGACGTCCCTGGTGAATACGGCGACCACGCAGACGCCGCGGCGGTGCGCCGTGATCATGACCTTGTGGGCCTGGTCCTCGGTCATGCGGAATTCCGCCTTCAGCACGGTGACGACGAATTCGCGCGGCGTGAAGTCGTCATTGACGAGGATCACCTTGTGCAGGCGCGGCCGTTCGGTCCTGGTCTTGACCCTGGTCTTTGGCTTGACGACGGTATCGATCATTCCAATGCGCGGTCCTGACGCGAACGATTCCCGACGGGGGCGCCGCGATCATTTGGCGCGGCAGTCCGAAAGCCGTTGCATCATGGTCCGATCGCCGCGGCTGACGGCCGTCTCGATCAGTTTACAGGCTCCGGGCCGATCCTGAAACTGGCTGTTTGCCGAGAGTTTCAGCTCGATCAGGGCGGCCATCGCGCCGGGTTCGTCCAGTTCCGCGGCCTGGACGGCATCGTAGAGCACGCGCTTGGGATAACTGACCCGCACCTCGGGATTCTGCGCAAGCAGCCGTAACACCTGCTGGCGGGCGTCGAAATCATATGCGCTGCTGATGTCGATCATGCGCACCGCCTCCTGAATGTCGCGGGGCACCCATTTGCCTTCGAGGGCGAGCCGTCCCAGCATGCCCTTGGCCATCCAGCTATCGGACGCCGCCTTCAACAACGACACTGCGCGCTTGGGGTCGGCCGGGCCGCCTTCGCCGGCGATCAGCATTTCGGCCAACGGCACGATGGCGCCGCCGGGATCGGGGCGGCGGGCTTCCTCGAGCAGCGTGCGCGCGCGCACCGGATCGTCCTTGCGGATGGCGATCGCCAGTTCGCGCTTGGCGCCGAAGACTTCGGCCTTTGACATCCCCTCCAGGATCTCCAGGCCGCGGGCGCGCTCGTCCGGCTTGTCCGACGCCGCCAGCAGGCGCCCCAGCGTGACCAGCAGGCCTGCCCTGCTTGTGTCCCTTGCAGGGTTGGCGACGGCACGCTCGGCCCAGTATCGCGCGGCGACGACATCGCGTTTGACGATGTCGCCGTCTTCGAGACGACGCACCAGTGTCTGCGTCGCGAAGGGATGCCCGAGTTCGGCCGCCTTGCGCAGCGCTTCGGCGGCCTCGGTGCGGGTGACCAGCGGCACCTTGTCGAGGTCGCCGCGATCCCAGGACTTGTGATGCTCGTAGAGTTGGTAACAGGCCTCGGCATTGTCCTGCGCGGCGGCCTCGCGCAGCATGGCGATCGCCTCGTCCTTGCGCGCATAGGGCAGGTTGCGCGCCACCGCGACCTTCAACTCGGTGTTGGCAGGGTCGGCGTCGAATGCCATTCGGCAGCTTGCGGCGCGCAGATCCCAGCGCCGGCGCAGCGCTTCTTCACCGATATACTGCTTCGGATCTTCAAACAGCTTCTGGCACAGCTCGGCGGCGTTTTCCGCCGTCAGTGTTGGTTCCGGCTCTGCCGGTTTGGGCTCGGCCGCGGCTGACCAGGGCAACGGCAGCAACAGCGCCGC
>DATCXE010000506.1:0-2838 GCA_036565985.1 Bradyrhizobium sp. | reverse complement strand
TCCGGTCGATATTCACAAGGGGGAAGGCATTTCCGCGGCCGAAGTCATCATGACCCAGCTGCACGCGGGCGGAAAGTTCGACCAGAACTCCTACAAGGTTTCCGGCGGCCTGCACGGCGTCGGCGTCTCGGTCGTCAACGCGCTGTCGAGCAGGCTGCAGCTTCGGGTCTGGCGCGACGGCAAGGAACATTACATCGAATTCGCGCATGGCGACGCGGTCGCCCCGCTCAAGGTCGTCGGCGACGCCAATGGCAAGCGCGGCACCGAAGTCACTTTCCTCGCATCCAGCGAGACTTTCACCAACATCGAATATGATTTCCCGACGCTGGAGCATCGCCTGCGCGAGCTCGCGTTCCTGAACTCCGGCGTCAATATCGTGCTGTCGGACATGCGTCACGCGGTCGAGAAGCGCGAGGCGATGCATTACGACGGCGGCGTCGAGGAGTTCGTCAAATATCTCGATCGCAACAAGAAGGCGATGGTGCCCGCCCCGATCATGGTTCGGGCCGAGATGAACGACATCGGCGTCGAGGCCGCACTGTGGTGGAACGACAGCTACCACGAGAACGTGCTGTGCTTCACCAACAACATTCCGCAGCGTGACGGCGGCACCCATCTTGCCGGTTTCCGCGGCGCGCTGACGCGCCAGGTCAACGGCTATGCCGAGGTCAATGCGAAAAAGGAAAAGATCGCGCTCACCGGCGACGATTGCCGCGAGGGCCTCACCGCGGTGCTTTCGGTGAAGGTGCCGGACCCGAAATTCTCCTCGCAGACCAAGGACAAGCTTGTGTCCTCGGAAGTGCGTCCCGTCGTCGAGAACGTCCTCAACGAAGCGCTGGCGGCGTGGTTCGAGGAGCATCCGGCCGAAGCGAAAGTCATCGTCGGCAAGGTGATCCAGGCAGCTGCCGCGCGCGAGGCCGCCCGCAAGGCGCGCGAATTGACCCGCAAGAGCCCGCTCAGCGTTTCCTCGCTGCCCGGCAAGCTCGCCGACTGCCAGGAGAAGGACCCCGCCAAGTCGGAACTGTTCATCGTCGAGGGCGACTCGGCAGGCGGCAGCGCCAAGCAGGGCCGCAACCGCGAATTCCAGGCGGTGCTGCCGCTGCGCGGCAAGATCCTCAACGTCGAGCGCGTCCGCCCCGACAAGATGTTGTCCTCCGAGCAGATCGGCACGCTGATCACCGCGCTCGGCACAGGCATCAGCGACGATTTTTCGATCGACAAGCTGCGCTATCACAAGATCATCGTGATGACGGACGCCGACGTCGACGGCGCCCATATCCGCACGCTGCTGCTGACCTTCTTCTACCGGCAGATGCGCGAGGTCATCGACGGCGGCTACCTCTACATCGCGCAGCCGCCGCTCTATAAGGTCGCGCGCGGCAAATCCGAGCGGTACCTGAAGGACGAGCGGGCACTGGAAGACTATCTCATTGAGACCGGGCTCGACGATAGTGTGTTCAAATCCGGCACCGGCGAAGACCGCGCGGGCAGCGACCTCCGAACTTTGGTCGAGGATGCCCGCGTCATCCGCGCCCTTCTGCGCAACCTCCACAGCCGCTACAATCGGAAAGTGATCGAGCAGGCCACGATTGCCGGCGTTCTGCGGCCGGAAATTTATAGCGATCCGGAACGGGCCAATGCCGCGGCAGCTTATATCGCCACCCGGCTCGATGATCTCACCGAAGAGGTAGAGCGCGGCTGGCAGGGACATTTCACCGAGGGACAAGGATTCCAATTCGAGCGCACCGTGCGCGGCGTGAAGGAAGTCGCCATCATCGACGATGCGTTCCTGGGTTCGGCCGACGCGCGCAAACTCGACGATTACACGCCGAAGCTGCAGAAGCTCTATGCGAAGTGGGGCAAGCTCCGCCGGAAGGATTCCGAGGACACCATTCATGGTCCCGTCGACCTGTTCGACGCGGTCACCAACGCCGGCCGCAAGGGCGTAACGATGCAGCGCTACAAAGGCCTCGGCGAGATGAATCCCGGTCAGCTCTGGGAAACCACGCTCGATACCAATGAACGTTCGCTGCTGCAGGTGAAGATCAAGGAGGTCGACGAGGCCGACGACATCTTCACCAAGCTGATGGGTGACGTGGTCGAACCGCGCCGCGAGTTCATCCAGGATAATTCGCTCAGCGCCAACGTCGACGTGTGAGGCATCGAGCGCCCGTGTCGCCCATTCAATACATCGTTGAAGGCGGCCACCGGCTTGCAGGCACGATCGAGCCGTCCGGCAACAAGAATTCCGCGCTGCCGATCATCGCCGCTGCCCTGCTTACCGAGCATCCGGTCACGCTGGAGAATGTACCGCGTATCCGCGACACCGAGACGCTGGTCGAATTGATCCGCTCTGTCGGCGCTTCCGCCGAATGGAAGGGCCGCAACACACTGGCGATCCACGCCAGGGAAGTCCGCGCCGCCGATCTCGATCCCGAACTTTGCGCGCGGATTCGCGCCTCGATCCTGCTGGCCGGGCCGCTATTGGCCCGCTGCGGCGAGGTGGCGCTGCCGCCGCCCGGCGGCGACGTCATCGGCCGGCGACGTCTGGACACGCATTTTCTGGCCTTCGAGCAGTTGGGCGCCACCGTCACCGCAACGCACCGGCTGGAATTCCGCGCCTCGAAGCTGAAGGGCGCTGACGTCTTTCTTGATGAGCCGAGCGTCACTGCCACCGAGAACGCGCTGGTCGCGGCCGTCGCCGCCCACGGCACCACGTACCTGCGCAACGCCGCCTCCGAGCCGCATGTGCAGGATCTCGCGCATTTCCTGGTCGCGCTCGGCGCGAAGATCGAGGGCATCGGCACCAACACCATCATCGTGCATGGACCCGCGACG
>DATCXE010000503.1:0-5439 GCA_036565985.1 Bradyrhizobium sp. | reverse complement strand
GCATCCCTGATGTAGCCGAGCCGCAGCGGGTTGATCTTGTGCAGCGGGGCCATCTTGCCCCGGGGATCCCACCACTCGTCCGACAATTTGGAGAATTTCGCGACTTCGGCCGGGTCGACCGTGCTGCCGCTGGAGGAGGAGCCGGCGGATGATTTCTGCTGCATCGCCATGATCTACGTACCGGCCGGTCGTGTGGTGATGGCGTTGCGAAACGACAGCGGCGAAGCGATGGTTTCTATATCTTCTTCTCCTTCGCCCACGCCCCTGACCTTCACGTTGCCGTAATTGAGAATACGGCCGAGAATGCTCTGGTTGACGTCGACGCTCTCGACCTTGTCCAGGCTTATTTCGAATGTCTTGCGGGTGATGAAACCGGTCTTGTGCACGACTCGCATATTGGTGACGTCGGTTTCGGTGGTCCATTGATGGAACCATGCCGTGATCGTCTTGTACAATGCGGCGATGGCGGAGATGGCGGCCATCGCCAGGCACAGCAGCGCCGGCGCGCCGGTCGGTACCTGGTACGAGAGAACGAGGAAGATGATTGCCACGACCCAGCCGGCAATCGCGGGCAGGAAGAATATCCAGTGCGCGTTGGTTGAAAACAGCACCTTCTCGCCGGGCTGCAGGATTTCGTCGATATAACGTCCCATACGCCTGACCCGAATCAACCCGCTACAACCGCATTTTACGTCATTTTAAGTCGAAAACGCGCCCGGTTGCTTGCCCCGGACCGCGCCGCTATGTATACGCCGCTTTCGACCCGGGCGCTCCAATTTCCGTGCGGGTCACTTAACTTATCCTCACAGGGAATGCACGCGTCGTCATGGGCCGCCTCGTGATGAAATTCGGCGGTACGTCCGTCGCCAATATCGACCGAATCCGCAACGTCGCGCGTCACGTGAAGCGCGAAGTCGATGCCGGGCATGATGTCGCCGTCGTCGTGTCTGCCATGGCCGGCAAGACCAACGAACTGGTGGAATGGTGCCGCGACGCCTCGCCGATGCACGACGCCCGTGAGTATGACGCCGTGGTCGCGTCCGGCGAACAGGTGACGTCGGGACTGCTGGCGATCGCGCTGCAGGGGATGGGCATTCAGGCCCGCTCGTGGCAGGGCTGGCAGATACCGATCCGGACCTCCGATGCGCACGCCTCGGCGCGGATTCTCGAAATCGAAGGTTCGGAGATCGTCAACCGTTTCAAGGACCGCAAGGAAGTCGCCGTCATTGCCGGCTTCCAGGGCATCAATCCGCAGACCAACCGAATCACCACGCTCGGGCGCGGCGGCTCGGATACTTCGGCCGTGGCGATTGCGGCGGCGATCCATGCCGACCGCTGCGACATCTACACTGACGTCGATGGCGTCTACACCACCGACCCCCGCGTGGTTCCAAAGGCGCGGCGGCTCGACAAGATTGCGTTCGAGGATATGCTGGAGTTGGCCTCGCAGGGCGCCAAGGTCCTTCAGGTGCGCTCGGTGGAACTCGGCATGGTGCACAACATGCCGATATTCGTCCGTTCCAGCTTCGACAAGCCGGAGGACATCGACCCGCACGGCACCCCGCCGGGCACGCTGATCTGCAGCGAGGAGGAAATCATGGAAAGTCACGTCGTCACCGGCATCGCGTTCTCCAAGGACGAAGCCCAGATTTCCGTGCGCCAGATCGAGGACAAGCCCGGCGTCGCAGCTGCGATCTTCGGGCCGCTGGCGGACGCCAACATCAACGTCGACATGATCGTGCAGAACGTCTCCGAGGACGGCAAGACCACCGACCTGACTTTCACTGTCCCGGCGTCCGACTACACCCGCGCCCGCGACACCATCACCGCGTCGAAGGACAAGATCGGATACATCAGGCTCGACAGCGCCACCGACGTGGCCAAGGTCTCGGTGATCGGCAGCGGCATGCGCAGCCACGCCGGCGTCGCAGCCAAGGGCTTCAAGGCGCTGTCCGAGCGCAACATCAACATTCGCGCCATCACCACCTCCGAGATCAAGTTCTCGGTGCTGATCGATGCCGCCTATACCGAACTGGCGGTACGTACGCTGCATACGCTCTACGGGCTCGACCAAACCTAGAACGATTTTCTCTCGAATACGCATGGTCTGATCGTCAGACCGGCGGTGTTTTGGCAGATCGTCCAGCTTCGCTGGCGCAGCATCGCCAATGACCCACACGTTATTGTTTCTGGCAGGCCTTTTGCTTGGCAAAACAAGCCTTGATTGGCTATAGGCCTGAGAGGTGGGTTGCCGCAAACTGTGCCACAGTTTGGCGACCTCGATTCGGCTGGTCCAGGCCTTCGGGCGGCGCCGAATGACTAAAATTGTTGATTTTCGTGCGTTTCACACCAGCCACCGGCCATCCGGCGGGACGGCTTTGCGGGGGAGGACACCAGCACATGCGGAGCGCGTCGGGAGGTCCCCGCGTCTTGTTGAGACGGCTCCGCGAAACCATGGCGGAGCAGGTCTCGGCGCAGGAGCGCCTGGACAAGATCGTGGTGCTGATCGCGGCCAACATGGTGGCCGAGGTCTGCTCCTGCTACGTGCTGCGCATCGACAACACGCTCGAACTCTACGCCACCGAGGGTCTGAACCGCGACGCCGTGCACCGAACGGTCCTGCACTCGCATGAGGGCCTGGTCGGTCTCGTTGCCAGCGAGGCGAACCCGCTCAACCTGTCTGACGCGCAAAGCCACCCGGCCTTCTCGTTCCGCCCGGAAACAGGCGAGGAAATCTACCATTCGTTTCTCGGCGTGCCGATCCTGCGCGCCGGCAACACGCTGGGCGTGCTCGTGGTGCAGAACCGCGCCAAACGCACCTATGTCGAGGAAGAGGTAGAGGCACTGCAGACCACCGCCATGGTGCTGGCGGAAATGATCGCTTCGGGCGAACTGGCGGCGCTTGCGCAACCCGGCGCGGAACCTGCGGCGCGGCACTCCGTGCACAAGACCGGCGCCATCCTCTCCGACGGCATCGCGCTCGGCCATGTCGTGCTGCACGAGCCGCGCGTCGTCATCACCAACTACATCGCCGAAGACCTGCCGAAGGAAATCAAGCGGCTGGACGCGGCGCTGACCAAGCTGCGCGCCGATCTCGACCGCATGCTGGAACGCGGCGATGTCGCCGAGGGCGGCGAGCACCGCGAGGTGCTGGAAGCCTACCGCATGTTCGCCAACGACCACGGCTGGTCGCACAAGCTGCATGAGGCGGTCGCCACCGGCCTCACCGCGGAAGCCGCCGTCGAACGCGTGCAGTCCGACACCCGCGCGCGCATGCTGCGTTCGACCGACCCTTATCTGCGCGACCGCCTGCACGACCTCGAAGACCTCGGCCATCGCCTGATGCGGCAACTGGTGGGACAGGATCACGCCCCCTCGCGCGAACAGCTTCCCGAAAACGCCATCCTGATCGCGCGCGCGATGGGACCCGCGGCGCTGCTCGACTATGACCGCAAGCGCCTGCGCGGACTGGTGCTGGAGGAGGGCACCGCCAATTCCCATGTCTCGATCGTGGCGCGCGCGCTCGGCATTCCCGCGGTCGGCGAGGTACCGAACGCGCCCGGCATCGCCGATCCCGGCGACGCCATCATCGTCGACGGCACGTCCGGCTCGATCTACGTTCGCCCGTCGGCCGAAATCGAATCGGCCTATGCCGAGCGGGTGCGGTTCCGCGCCCGGCGTCAGGCCCAGTATGCCGCGCTTCGCGACTTGCCCTGCGTGACCAGGGACGGCCAGCCGGTGGAACTGATGATCAACGCGGGCCTCGTCGTCGACCTGCCGCATATCGACGACACCGGCAGCGCCGGCATCGGGCTGTTCCGTACCGAATTGCAGTTCATGGTCGGGCAGAGCCTGCCGCGCACCTCCGACCAGCTCGCGCTGTATCGCACGGTACTGGACGCCGCCGGCAGCAAGCCGGTCACGTTCCGGACGCTGGACATCGGCGGCGACAAGGCGCTGCCCTACATGGAAGCGGTGATCGAGGAAAATCCCGCGCTCGGCTGGCGCGCGATCCGGCTCGGCCTCGACCGGCCGGGATTGCTGCGCGGCCAGATTCGCGCGCTGCTGCGGGCCGGCGGCGGCCGCGCACTGAAGATCATGTTCCCGATGATATCGGACGTTGCCGAGTACGATCAGGCCAAGGCGATCGTCGAGCGCGAACTCACATACCTGCGCCAGCACGGCCATCCGCTGCCGGAACGCATCGACGTCGGCACCATGGTGGAAGTGCCTGCGCTGCTGTACCAGCTCGACGAGCTCTTGAAGAAGGTCGATTTCGTCTCGGTCGGATCGAACGACCTGTTCCAGTTCCTGTTCGCGGTCGACCGCGGCAACGCCAAGGTTTCCGAGCGCTTCGACACCATGTCCGCGCCGATCCTGCGCGCGCTGCGCGACATCGTGCGCAAGGCCAATGCGGCGAAGAAGACCGCCTCGCTCTGCGGCGAGATGGCCTCCAAACCGCTCGGCGCACTGGCGCTGATCGCGCTCGGCTACCGCTCGCTGTCGCTGTCCGCCACCGCGCATGGCCCGGTGAAGGCGCTGATCCTCGACCTCGACGCCAGGAAGGCCGAAGCCATGATGATGCCGCTGCTCGATGCGCCGGCCGGCAGCGTCTCGATCCGGCAGAAGCTGACGGAATTCGCGGAAGCCGAAGGGCTGTCGTTGTAGCGAGGCCCTGCCCGACGACGCCTGCCCTCCGCACCCGGACCTTGAGAACCACGCCATGCTGCCCGAAGCCAAACTCGATATCCTGCTTGCCCACCACGCCTCGCTGGAGGCCGAACTGCTGGGCCAGCTGAATTCCGAGAAATACGTCCAGATCACGCGCGAGCTCGCCGAGCTCAATCCGCTGATCGACGCCGTGAAGACCTATCGCGCGGCGCGGACGGAGATTGCCGATGCGGAATCGCTGTTGTCGGATCCTGCCACCGATCCGGAGATGCGCAGCATGGCCGAAGCCGAGCTCGAGACGCTGCAGGCGCGCGTCGACGAGCTGTCGCAGAAGATCCGCGTGGCGCTGCTGCCCAAGGACGCCATGGACGACCGCAACGTGATGCTGGAAATCCGCGCCGGCACGGGCGGCGACGAGGCCTCGCTGTTCGCAGGCGACCTGTTCCGGATGTATGAGCGGTTCGCCGGCCTGCAAGGCTGGAAGGTCGAGGTGATCTCCGCCTCGGAAGGCACCATGGGCGGCTACAAGGAAATCATCGCCGAGGTGCAGGGCCGCGGCGCGTTCGCCAAGCTGAAGTTCGAATCCGGCGTGCATCGCGTGCAGCGCGTACCCGATACCGAGACGCAGGGACGCATACACACGTCGGCCGCGACGGTTGCCGTGCTGCCCGAGGTCGAGGATGTCGACGTCGACATTAAGAACGACGATCTGCGGATCGAGACCATGCGCGCACAAGGCGCCGGCGGCCAGCACGTCAACAAGACCGA
>DATCXE010000483.1:0-2686 GCA_036565985.1 Bradyrhizobium sp. | reverse complement strand
GCCATTGGGGAACACCATCGCCCACGGCACGCTGGAATCCGCCGGCCGGCCCCACAATTCGCTGTTGATGAAATTGGCGACGCGTCCGAGCAACAAGCCGATTGGCGCGACCGCCGTGGTGATATCGCCGAGCGAGAGGATCGAGATTCCGTTCTTGCGGGCAAACAGCATCACCGCCGCGACGCAGCCGAGAAAGCCGCCGTGAAACGACATGCCGCCATTCCACAACTGGAGTATTTCCATCGGGTGCCGAGCGAAGAAGGCGGGATTGTAGAACAGCACGTAACCTGTGCGGCCGCCGAGGATGATGCCGATGGTGACCCAAAGGATGAAGTCATCGAGCTGCACCAGCGTGATCGGCGCCGGCCCGCCCCACAACCGTTCCTTCTTGACCAGCGAGCGGGCGTACATCCATCCCAGCACGATGCCGCCGATATAGGCCAGCGCATACCAGCGAATCGCGATCGGCCCGATCGAGATGGCGATCGGGTCGAACACCGGAAAGGCGATGGTGAGAAAGGGCATCGTGCGTGATGTCTACTACGGCACGAGGTTGCGGCGATAGAGCGCCAGCAGCCGCTCCCAGTGTCGCTCGGCGGCGTCGCGATGGTAGACCGGCCGCTTGGGGAAGGCGAAGCCGTGATGCGTGCCGGGGTAGAGCTCGACCTCGTTCTTCGAGCCCTTCATGGCCGCCGTCACCTTGTCGATAATCTCCTGCGGCGCATAGATGTCGGTCTCGGCGCAGGCGAAATAGAGTTCCGCCCTGGTCTTCGCCGCGGCCAGATGCGGGCTGTCGGGCTGGTCGGTCGCAAGATGCGTGCCGTAGATCGAGGCCGCCGCTTTCACACGATCGGGGAAATGCGTCGCCGCGTTGACTGCGTAGCGGCCGCTCATGCAATAGCCGACGGTGCCGACGATTCTGGTATTCGCCGCGCTCTGGGTCTCGGCAAAGGCGAGCAGGGCCTTGGTGTCCTCCATCACCATCGGAATGTTGATGGAGTTCATGAACTCGAACATCCGCTTGCGCTCGGGTGCCTCCGGATCCGGCGGGATCGGGCCGAGCTCCATGACGCCGGAGCGGTAATACATATTGGGCAGCATCACGTAGTAGCCCGAGGTGCCGAGCCGCCGCGCCATGTCGCGCAGTTCCTCGCGGATCGCCGGCGCGTCCATGTAGAAGATGATGACCGGAAACGGGCCGCCGCGTTCGGGATGGGTGATGAAGGTGGTGGTCTTGCCGTCCTTGGTCGCAATATCGATCTGCTGGTCGATCATGGGCGTTTCTTCTTGATTTGTGATTCCGGTTTCTGATTGGGCGCTGGATACGATTGCAAGGAAAGGCGGGCATGACAAGGCGAACCGCGGCTTCGCGCGGCCGTGGAAGGCGCCCTTGAACCTTTCCCCCGGGATCGCCATTGTCATGTCCGTGACGATCAATTCGCAGCGACCGGAGCGTGCCAGATGACCCAGACCAGCAATCGGTTTTTCGACGAGATCGGCCGTTTGATGAACGACGCCGCCGGCGCCGCCCAGGGCGTCAAGCGCGAGGTCGATACGGTCGTTCGCAACCAGGCCGAGCGCATCCTGCGCGACCTCGATCTCGTCAAGCGGGAGGAGTTCGACGCGGTCAAGGATATGGCCCGCCTGGCGCGCGAGGAAAACGAGGCTCTCAAGGCCCGGATTGTCGCGCTGGAAGCCAAGCTCGGCATCTCGCCGTCAGCGCCGGATGTTGGCAACCCGAACGCGGAAGGCTAGGACACTGCTCGTCATGGTCGGGCTTGCCCGGCCGTCCATGTCCTTCGTCGCGGCGGCAAGGATGTGGATGCCCGGCCAAAGGCCGGGCATGACGGTTTCAGATCCCGTAGCCCGATGGGGACGGCCCGCCTCCCAAACTCGCCAAAAAATCCCTGCATTTCCTTGTCATTTCGTGCCTTTGGGGCTAAAAGCCCGCCACGTCCGCAGCCCCCGCACCCCTGGAGGCTTGCTGCGGGACGTTAACGGGCCGCGCTGCGGCCTTTAACTTTTTAGAAAACAAGGACTTAGCACGATGGCGACCGTCAACGAGTTGAAGGCGACTTCGCGTCCGAAGAGCGGCAAGGGGGCCGCCCGGGCCGAGCGTCGCGCCGGGAGAGTGCCCGGAGTGATCTATGGCAACAACCAGCCCCCCGTGACCATCTCGGTCGACGACAAGGAACTCCGCCAGCGCATCCTGGCCGGCCGGTTCCTGACCACGCTTTTCGACATCGATCTCGAGGGCAAGAAGCACCGCGTGATTCCGCGCGACTTCCATCTCGATCCGGTGCGTGACTTCCCGCTGCATGTCGATTTCATGCGGCTCGGCGAAGGCGCGACCATCCGCGTCAGTGTCCCGCTGCGCATCGTGAATGCGGAAACCGCGCCCGGCGTGAAGCGCGGCGGCACCGTCAACATCGTCACCCACACCATCGACCTCGAGTGCTCGGTCGACAACATTCCGCAGTACATCGAGGCCGATGTCAGCGCGCTGGAAATCAGCTACTCGCTGCATCTGTCCGACGTCAAGCTGCCGACCGGCGTGAAGGCGCTGTCGCGTGAAGACGCGACGCTGGTGACCATCGTCGCATCGTCGCGCGTCAGCAGCTTCACGTTCGCCGGCAACTTGATGTCGGAAATGTGCAGCGAGCCGTTCATGTCGAGCTTGCCGACG
>DATCXE010000070.1:0-2001 GCA_036565985.1 Bradyrhizobium sp. | reverse complement strand
GGGGGCCGCCGTCCGGCCCCGGTGCGGCCTGTGGCGGCGCTGATTTCTGGCCAGGTAAGATGTTGTTGAGAAATTTCGAAATCCCGTCGCTGCCGGCGGATTGTGCATGGGACGGGCTGACAGCAACCGTCTGGCTGGAACACATTAACGCGGCCGCGATCGCGATCGCGCGGGTTCGGTTGGTCATCGCTCGTTCCGTCATGCCGTGTCCGTCCGCCGCTTGATCCCCGGTCGAGAAGGCCTTGCCACGGTTTCCAACCGTTTAACGAGGCGGCATTTTGTCGTCGCACCCGGCTTCCGCAAGGGGCGGGCGAGCCGATCGTAACCATACATCCGCCTTTGTTCCCGGATGCAAACCAGCTAGGAACGTGCAATCAAGGCGCTTTCATTGTTCCATTACTCCTCATTTCCAAGGCCTGCGACATCCCATGAAAATCCGTAAAGCCGTCTTCCCGGTCGCCGGTCTCGGCACCCGCGTCCTGCCCGCCACCAAGGCGATGCCGAAGGAGATGCTGACCATCGTCGACAAGCCGCTGATTCAATATGTGGTCGACGAAGCCAAGGAAGCCGGCATCGAGCATTTCGTCTTCGTGACCGGACGCAACAAGGGTGTGATCGAGGATCATTTCGACCGGATGTTCGAACTCGACACCACGCTCGCCGCGCGCGGCAAGAAGGCCGAGCAGGACATCCTGGCGCGCGACCAGCCCGAAGCCGGCGCCATGAGTTTCACCCGTCAGCAGGCGCCGCTCGGCCTCGGACATGCGGTGTGGTGCGCGCGCGACATCGTCGGCGACGAGCCTTTCGCCGTGGTGCTGCCGGACGAACTGGTGCTGAATGATCCAGGCTGCCTGAAGCAGATGATCCAGGCTGCGGAGAAACTCGGCGGCAAATCGAACCTGCTGGCGGTGGAAGCGGTGCCCGATCATCTCACCCATCAGTACGGCATCTGCGGCGTCGGCGAGCGCCTCGCCTCCAACATGTTCGAGGTCGACGGCATGGTGGAGAAGCCGCCGAAAGGCACGGCGCCGTCAAATCTTTCGATTACCGGGCGCTACATCCTGCAACCGGAAATCTTCAAGATTCTCGAAACCCAGGAGCGCGGCGCGGGCAACGAGATCCAGCTTACCGATGCGATGAAAACCCTCGCCAGGAGCCAGGCCTTCTACGGCGTGGAGTTCGAGGGCGAGCGGCACGACTGCGGCTCGAAGGCAGGCTTCCTGCGCGCCAACATCGCCTACGGCATGGCACGCGCCGACCTGCGCGATGATTTGCGCGCGGAGATGAAGAAGTATCTGGAGAAGTGAAGGCGCCCGCTTAAGCGTCCTCCATTGTCGTCACCCGCGAAGGCGGGTGACCCAGTACTCCGCGGCCTTTGTGATTGATCCGAAGCGGCGCGGCGTACTGGATGCCCGCCTTCGCGGGCATGACGAGCTTGCCTAGGCCACCAGCGCAAGCTGGGAGACGGCGGCTAGCACCGACTGATTGCGGCCGTTGTTCTTGGCCGCGTAGAGCGCCTTGTCGGCGGCCTCAATGAGATCGGGCCAGTCCATCGGCGCCGCGGGCGTCAGGCTGGCGACGCCGATGCTGATGGTGGTGGCATCGGGAGGTTCCGACCATTGCTCGACCTTCAAGCGGATGGTTTCGGCGACAGCGAACGCATCGACCGCGGACAGCCCAGGCAACAGCACCGCGAACTCCTCGCCGCCGAAACGCGCCGCACAGTCGCCGGCCCTTCGCACCGAGTCCGAAATGCAGATCGCAATGCCGACCAGCACCTGGTCGCCGGCCTGATGCCCGTAAGTATCGTTGTAGGCCTTGAAGTGATCGGCATCGATCATCAGAACCGCGACCGGCGTGTTGTTGCGCGCCGCACGTCGCCACTCCGTATCGATCGCGTGATCGAATTTGCGCCGGTTCCGCAGTCCGGTAAGCGCGTCGGTCGTCGCGAGTTGTTCCAGCCTGCCCTCGGCTTCCGCGCGCCGGCCGATCTCGCGCGCG
>DATCXE010000477.1:0-2998 GCA_036565985.1 Bradyrhizobium sp. | reverse complement strand
TTTCGGAACTGCTGAAGCCCGATCCCGCCATGCAGACTCTGATCGACAAGGTCCGCGAGCCGCATGCGGCGGCATTCGGCGAAAAGGTCGGCGTCGCCGACCGGCTGCTCTACCGCCGCGGCAATTTCTCCGGCAGCATGGATCAGTTGATCTGCGACGCGCTGCTCGGCGAGTTGAACGCGGAGATCGCGCTGTCGCCCGGCTTCCGCTGGGGCACGACGGCGCTGGCGGGCCAGCCGCTGACGATGGAGGATGTGCTGGCGCAAACCGCCGTCACCTATCCGCAGACCTACGCCCAGAACATGACCGGCAGCCAGATCAAGGACGTGCTGGAAGACGTCTGCGACAACCTCTTCAATGTCGATCCCTATTACCAGCAGGGCGGCGACATGGTTCGTGTCGGCGGCCTGTCCTACAGCTGCACGCCGGACGAATCCGTCGGCAAGCGGATTTCCGACGTGAAGCTCGGCAACGGCCGTGCGCTGCAAGCCGGCAAGAGCTACAAGGTGGCGGGCTGGGCCTCGGTGAACGAGCAGACCGGCGCGCCGATCTGGGACGTCGTCGCCAGCCACCTGAAGTCGGGCAAGCCGCCCAACAGGTCGGCGCCTGGCGTGACGCTCAAGGGCGTTGCCGACAACCCGGGCATTACGGGACTGGGATGACGGGCCTTTCGACCATCATTCGCATCATGGCTGCGGCGCTCTTGATCGCGACCGCTGCGCCCGCCGCGCGTGCCCAGCAGGTGCCGCTGCAGGACAAGCCGTTTGCCGAGCACAAGATCGTGCTGCAGCTTTCCGACAATGACCCGCGCAAGCAGGGGCTGGTGATCAGTGTCGCCAACAACCTGATGAAGTTTTACGATCCGGACAAGGTCGCGATCGAGATCGTGGCGTTCGGGCCGGGCATCGACCTGCTGCGCCCGGAAAATCCCAACCGCAAGGCGGTCGAGAGCCTGGTCGCGCAGGGCGCGCGGGTCGATATCTGCCTCAACACCGTCGATACGATCGAACGCGAGGCCGGCAAGCGGCCCGAATTCATTGCCGCGGCGACGCCGGTGCTGGTCGGCGTCGCGCAGATTCTGTTTTTGACCGAGAATGGATATACGTTGGTGAGGCCATGACCGCGCCGCGTCATTGCGAGCCACCCGGTCGGCGCAAAGCGCCGCCGGATGACAGGCTCCGCGAAGCAATCCATCTATCCCTTCGCGGAAACCATGGATTGCTTCGTCGCGAAGCCTGTCATCGGGCGCGCGTGCGCGCGACCCGGTGGCTCCTCGCAATGACGTGAGAATCAAGGCGGGCAGCGTGTCCCGTTGTAGTGTGGTACTGTCAGACACAAAGATGCGGCAGGCATATTGACCATGATCTTTCGTCAGCTCTTCGACAGTGTTTCCGGTACCTACAGCTACCTGCTGGCGAGCCGCGCCGGCGGCGAGGCATTGATCCTCGATCCCGTGCTGGAAAAGGCCGATCGCTATTGCCAGTTGCTGCGCGAACTCGACCTGCGGCTGGTCAAGGCGGTCGACACCCATCTGCACGCCGATCACGTCACCGGCCTCGGCGAACTGCGCGACCGCACCCAGTGCATCACCATCATGGGCGAGCAGAGCAAGGCCGACGTGGTGTCGATGCGGGTCTCCGATGGCGACAAGGTGATGATCGAGGGGCTCAGCCTCGACGTCATGTACACGCCTGGCCACACCGACGATTCCTACAGCTATCTGATGGGCGACCGCGTCTTCACCGGCGACACGCTCCTGATCCGCGGCACCGGCCGCACCGATTTCCAGAACGGAAGCTCGCGCGCGCAGTATGATTCGATCTTCAACCGGCTCCTGAAACTGCCCGACGAAACCATGGTCTACCCGGCCCACGACTACAAGGGCGACACGGTTTCCACCATCGGCGAAGAGCGGCGTTACAATCCGCGGCTGCAGGTGCGCTCGGTGGACGAATATATCGAGCTGATGGCCAACCTGAAGCTGCCGAACCCGAAGATGATGGACGTGGCCGTTCCCGCCAACATGCATGTCGGCCTGCACCAGGAAGAACTCGCCAAGCAGGGTCTTGCGCTCACGGCGCGCGATGCGATCGCGAGCCTCGGCCGGCCCGATATCCTGCTGGTCGATTTGCGCGAGAACAGCGAACGCGCCAAGCACGGCACGATTTCAGGCGCGCTGCATGCGCCGTATCCTTCGATCGGCGAAAACCTGCAGCCCGGCGGCATGCTGCGCGAAGTCGCCGCCGCCACCGGCCGCCGCGTGGTGTTCTTCTGCGCCTTCGGCGAACGCTCGGCGATGGCAGTGGCCGCCGCCAGGAGCGCAGGGCTCGCCAACACCGCGCATATCGAGGGCGGCATCGATGCGTGGAAGAAGGTCGGCGGGCCGGTGGTTCACGGGTGAAATCGTCGTCCCTGCGAACGCAGGGACCCATACGCCGCGGCCCGCGCAATGGGCACGGCGGAAGACGGCTCGCTTCAACAACTCACAACTGTAATGCGCGAACGCAGAGCGTCAGCCATCACGCTCCATCGATAGATCACGCGGTATGGGCCCCTGCGTTCGCAGGGGCGACGTGAGTATGGATTGGTGATCCAGCTCAAACGATCAGACCGCTGAGATCGCGCCACTCCAGATTCTCGCGCTCGATCAGTTCGATCTTCCAGTCCCGCTTCCAGCGCTTCAGCTGCTTTTCACGGGCTATCGCTTCGTCCGGTCGCTCGTAGGCTTCGACGTAGACCAGCCGGTAAACGCCGTATGTTTTGACGAACGACGAGCCCTCGCCATTGCGATGCTGCTCCATCCGCCTGGCAAGGGAACTGGTCACCCCGATATACAGCGTCCCGTGACGCCGGCTCGCGAGGATGTAGACGTAATACATGCGCGGCAAACACAATATTGCTGTCGTCCCTGCGAACGCAGGGACCCATACCGCGTGATCTGTCGATAAGACGCGGTGGCTAGTACCGTATCACACAACGTAGGCCTGTGGTTATGGGT
>DATCXE010000476.1:0-2579 GCA_036565985.1 Bradyrhizobium sp. | reverse complement strand
GAATTTGGGCTCGCCGCGCGCTGCCGCCGTTGCCGCGATGGCGTCCACCGTGATCTTGCTCTTGAGCGGACCGACCGCCATGAACGCGTCGAGCGACGGATCGCGCGCCATCTCGCCAATCTGGTTGGTGCCGAACTGGCTGACCGGGACCTTCTCCGGATCGATGCCTGACTCCTTCAGGACGACGCGCAGCAGCTTGACGTTGGCTTCCGTCCGTCCGATCACGCCGACGCGATGTCCGGGCAGGGCATCCAGTGTCTTGACCTTCGGCGTCGTCTGCTTCCTGCCCTTGGTCGGAAGCCCGGGCGCCGACCACAGCACGACGACATTCTTGCGCAGGATCGCAACCGACTCGGCATCCGCAGGCAGGTTCAGGTCGCCGCGCGCCACCGCAAGATCGGTCTTGCCGCCGGCAAACAGCGCGATGCTCTGTTGCGCTCCCTCGGTCACGATCGGCGCCAGCCGCACCGGAGCGCCTTCGCGCGCAAAGGTCTGCGCCATCAGCTGGACGAGTTTCTGGTCCTCGCTGCCGGCAGGCCCGACGGCAATCCGCAGCGTCGTCGGCCGCAACGCGTAATACAGCGTGCCGGCAGCGACAGCGAACGCCAGCATGCCCGTGGCGAGGATCAGCAGCGCGTAGCTCTTGCGCTTCTTTCGCGGGCGGAATGGCGCCGGATTGTCGTTGGTGTCTGACATCGTTCTGTCACGTTACCCGAAAATGCGTGGAGACGGGTTTAAAAAACAACCTTACAGAACGATGACGTCATACGCCTGAAATATCCATGTTCCAACGTCCGATCCGGGAATCATTGTCGAATCTCGGTTGGGCCAAAACATGAAGATATTGATCGCGACCGACGCGTGGCATCCGCAGGTTAACGGTGTCGTGCGCACGCTGACCTCGCTCGCCCGCAGCGCTTCGGCGCTAGGTGCCGATGTCGGCTTTCTCACGCCCGACGGATTTCCGTCGATGGCGTTGCCGACCTATCCGGGGCTGCGCATCGCGCTGCCGAACCGGAGCGAGATCGCGCGGCGGATCGAGGCGGCTGCCCCTGACGCCATCCATATCGCGACCGAGGGGCCGGTCGGCTGGGCGGTGCGCGCCTATTGCCGCCGCCGCAGGCTTGCTTTTACCACGTCCTACACCACGCGCTTTCCGGAATATGTCGAGGTCCGCACGAGGTTGCCGGCCAGCGTCGGCTATGCCGTGCTGCGGCACTTCCATGCTGCTTCCTCGATGGTGATGGTCGCGACCGACTCGTTGCGGCAGGAACTGGGCGCGCGGGGGTTCCGGAAGCTCGGCTTCTGGACGCGCGGCGTCGACACCGAGTTGTTCAACCCGAACAACCCCGCAACGCTCGACCTGCCGCGGCCGATCTTCATGACGATGGGCCGCGTCGCGGTGGAAAAGAATCTCGAGGCGTTTCTGTCGCTCGATCTGCCGGGAACGAAGGTGATCGTCGGCGACGGGCCGCAGAAGGCGGAGCTCGCGCGGAAATATCCGAACGCGGTTTTCCTCGGCGAGAAGAAGGGCGCGGACCTGACCGCGCATCTCGCAGCCGCCGACGTCTTCGTGTTCCCGAGCCTCACCGATACGTTCGGCGTGGTGCAGCTCGAGGCGCTGGCCTGCGGCACGCCGGTCGCCGCGTTCCCGGTCACCGGGCCGAAGGACGTCATCGCCGGTCATCCGATCGGTGCGCTCGATACCGATCTGCGCAGCGCGTGCCTGCGCGCGCTGACGATGTCGCGCGAGGCCTGCCGGAACTTTGCGCTGGAGCGCTCCTGGGAAAACAGCGCGCGGCAGTTCATCGGCAACGTGACCGCGCTGCAGCCCAGCCGCTCGCTGCGGCCGGTGCGGCGTGCGCCCGCCGCAAGCGCCGTTCAGGGTTGAACATCAAACCAGTCATATGAGTAAGACGAGAGGCAGAACGACCATGGCAGACATCATCAAGCTTGACGGCAACCGGCCGCTGGATTTCGACCGCGAGATGGTCGAACAGGCCTACGACCGCTGGGCGCCGGTATACGACCTCGTGTTCGGTGGTGTGTTCAGCAAGGGCCGCGAGGCCGCGATCCAGGCTACCAACAAGATCGGTGGCCGCGTGCTCGAGGTCGGCGTCGGCACCGGCATCTCGCTGCCGCAATACGCGCCGCATCTGCGCATCTTCGGCACCGACATTTCGGAAGCGATGCTGCAGAAGGCGAAGAAGCGCGTCGACGAACTCGGATTGAAGAACGTTGAGGGGCTCGCGGTCATGGACGCCGAAAAGCTCGAATTCCCCGACGATTCGTTCGACGTGGTGATGGCGCAATATGTCGTCACCGCCGTGCCGAATCCCGAGAAGGCGCTCGATGAATTTGCCCGCGTGCTGCGGCCGGGCGGCGAACTCATCATCCTGACCCGGGTCAGCGCCGATGCCGGCATGCGCCGCTTCATCGAGCAGCGGCTGCAGCCGGTGGTTCGGCCGCTCGGTTTCCGCACCGCCGAGTTCGCCTGGTCGCGCTATGCGCAATGGCTGGCGAATGCGCGCGGTATCGAACTGGCGGAGCGCCGGCTGGTGCCACCGCTCGGCCACTTC
>DATCXE010000450.1:0-4928 GCA_036565985.1 Bradyrhizobium sp. | reverse complement strand
TCCGGTCGTCGATATTGTCGAAGTCGGCGCCGGCGGCGGCTCAATTGCCTGGGTCGACAAGATTGGCGCCTTGCATGTCGGTCCGCAAAGCGCCGGCGCCGATCCGGGGCCGGCCTGCTACGGCCACGGTTCGCTGGACCCGGTGGGGACCGACGCCGACCTGCTGCTCGGCCGCATCAATCCGAAGCGCTTTCTCAACGGCGGCATGCCGCTCGACGTCGAGGCCGCGCGCAAGGCGATGCAGGCGAAGATCGCCGGACCGCTCGGACTCAACATGGCCAGCGCAGCGCGCGGCGTGGCCAAAATTGCGGACGCGGCCATGTCCCTGTCAGTGCGCGCCGTGTCGGTGAACAAGGGTGTCGATCCACGCGATACCGCGATGATCGCCTTCGGCGGCGCGGGGCCATTGCACGCCGTCTCGATCGCGCGCGAAATCTTCATCCCCACCGTGATTGTGCCGAAGCTACCGGGCACGTTCTCGGCGCTCGGCATGCTGATGGCGTCGTGGCGTCAGGACTTCGTGCAGACGCTGATCGGACGCATCGGCGCATTGTCACTGGTACATGTCGAGCAGGTCTTCGCCGAATTGGCGGAGGCCGGTCTCGATCAACTCACGCGCGACGGCATCGATCCGGCCCAAGCCGACTTCCGCTACTTCGCGGACCTGCGATATGTCGGCCAGGAGCATGCGATCTCCATTCCGGTTGAGACCGCGGGCCTGCTCTGCAGCGACGACCGGACCATCCGGACACGGTTCGATCACGAACATCACCGCCGCTACGCTCAATCAGCCCCGAAAGAGGACATGGAGATCGTCAGCCTGCGGCTGGTGGTGACCGCCGCGCGCGCCGATAGCCTCGCAGAAGAATGGCTCTCACAGCCGTGGCAGCCGGAGGGAGACGCCGAAACCGGCTGGCGCGACGTCGTGTTCGACGATCCGGAGAAGCCGGTGAAGACGCAGATCTTCTGGCGTCCGGCACTTCCCGCCGGCACACGGATCACGGGGCCGGCTGTTATCGAGGAGCCGAACTCGACCACGCTCATCCATCCGGGTGACGTGGTAACGGTGACCGAGGCCGGCCATCTCATTGTAACTCTCGCCTATTAGCCGACAGAGAAGCCGTTCATGCCCAAGCCCGCAGTCGATCCGATCACCGTAGAAGTCGTTCGCAACGCGGTGGTCGCGTACTCGGACGAGATGGCGGACGTATTATCCAAGTCCGCCTACAACATGATGATCTACGAGGTTCGCGATTACTGCTGCGGACTTCTCGACACCTCCGGGAGGATGATTTCGCAGAACCGCGGGGGTCTGCCGATCTTTCTCGCCGATCTCGGTGTCGCCGTCGAGGACGGCATCAAATGTTACGGCATCGACGGCTTTGCCGAAGGCGACGTGCTGGTGATGAACCATGGGGAAGTATGCGGCCAGCACCTCAATAATGTGGTGGTTTATGCGCCGTGCTTCCATAACGGTGAACTGGTCGCCTTCGCCGCCAACCGTGCGCACTGGGTCGACATCGGCGGTGGCCGGCAGGGTTTCGGCTCGGTCGCGACAACTGACATCTTCAGCGAAGGGCTGCAGATGCGCTCGCTCAAGGTGTACGAGGCGGGCAAGCCCAACGAGACTTTGCTGCAGATCATCCGCGACAATATCCGCTATCCCGACGCGAGCCTCGGCGATCTGCGGGCTCAGATCGCGTCCTGTCAGGTTGGCGCGCGCCGCATGAGCGAGCTGGTCGGCCGCTATTCGCGCGCCGTTGTCGAAGATTGCGTGCGACTGATCTGGGAGCAGACGGATCAGGCGGTTCGCGCCGTAATCGAGACGATACCCGACGGGACCTATGTTGCGGAGAGCTTCCTCGACAATGACGGTCGCAATCTCGACAAGCCGCTGCGCATCAAAGTCACGGTGCAGATCGACGGCGCGCGCATGAGCGTCGATTTCTCCGAGATGAATCCGCAAGTGGAGACGCCGCTCAATTCGGGCAGGTCCGGCGGAATCGCGGCAGCTCGGGTGGCCTTCAAGGCGCTCACCTCGCCCACGCTGGACGTCAACGAGGGATGTTTTCGCTCGCTCGACGTCGTGCTGCCGGAAGGAACAATGCTGAGTGCGCGGCCGCCCGCCGCGCTCGGGTTGTGGAGCATCGCGCTTCCGACAGTCATCGACACCATCCTGAAGGCTCTGGCGCCCGCCATGCCCCATCGTATTCCGGCTGCGCACAAGGGCGATATGGGCGGCTGCTCTTTCTTCGGGTTCTACGACGACGGTTCGCGCTTCCTGCTGATGAATATCTTCGGCGGCGGCTGGGGCGGACGCCCGAGCGGAGATGGCGCATCGGCCGCGATGTCGGTCTGTCAGGGCGATGTCCGCAATACGCCGATCGAATTGCAGGAAATCAAATATCCCTTCGTCATCGAACGGCACATGTTCGTGCCTGACTCGGGCGGAGCGGGGCGCTATCGCGGCGGCCTCGGAATCGAGCTTACTTATCGCTGCCTGCGCGCATGCAAGGGCAACATCAATTTCGACCGGACGGTAACGCCACCATGGGGCTTGAACGGAGGGTTGTCCGGCCGCGTCAGCCTCGCCCGCATCCAGCGCGCGGACGGTACAGTCGAAACCGTACACAAGGCGACCAACATCGCCTTCAGGCCGGGCGACCGCGTGACGTTCATTACGGCCGGCGGTGGCGGCTACGGCGATCCCAGCGAGAGGGATCCCGAACTGGTGCGCCACGACGTGGCCATGGGCTTGGTCACGCCGGAGGCCGCGCAGCGCGACTATGGCGTGGGGCTGGAGGATGCGGCGGACGAGAAGTCGCGCATCGCCATTAATGCGTGAGGGATCCAAACATGTCGGCACGTGAGGTTGCAGCCAGGCGCCGTCAACGACTGAACGAGGCCATGCAAGAAGCCGGCGTGGATCTCATGATCCTCTTCGGCAATGCATGGCAGAACGACTACCTGCGTTATGCAGCGGATTTCGGCATTCTCGAGGGTGAAGGCATCGCCGTCGTCAGGCGCGACGGTGATACGACACTCTATCTCGACGATTCCTTCGAAGCCGAACGGGCTGCGATCGAGTGCCCTGACATCGGCATTGTCGCCTCCGATGACATGGTAGGCGAGGTTGCCGATCTCCTGACGCGTGCAGGGAATCTTCGCCTGGCGGCCGGGCCGCGCCGGACGCTGCCCTCCCGGCTGTCGCAGCACCGCGACGAGCATGGTGCTCTTGACGCGACCTCGATGATCGACCGCTTGCTCATGCTAAAAACGGAAGAGGAACTCAACGCGATCCGCAGCGCGGCGCATCTTGCCGACGAAGGCTATGCAGTCTTCCGCGGCGCGGCGCGCGAAGGTCGGGCGGATTACGAATTGGTCGCCGAGATAGAGGCTTTTTTCCGTGCCAATGGCGTCGACGACAACTTCATGCTGGTCGGCGTCGGCGGTCCGGAGGTGCGTGGAATGACCCCGCCGACCGGTCGGCGCTTGCGCCGCGGCGATCTCGTCACCACCGAATTGACCCCTTGTGTTGATGGTTACTACGTCCAGATCTGTCGCACGCTGGCTGTGGGCGAACCGTCCGCCGCACAGCAGAAGGCATTTTCCGTCTATCACGAGGCAATGCTCGCCGGCATCGCCACCGTCGCGCCTGGGGTCACAGCGGCCGCGGTCGCCAAGGCTGAAAACGATGTGTTCCGCCGATACGGGCTCGGCGAATACACGACGAGCGAATACACGCGCGTGCGGGGGCATGGGCTTGGACTCTTTCCCGACACCAAGCCGCAAATTCTTGAAAGTGTGGAGACCCCGATCGAGCAGGGGATGTCGTTGATCGTGCATCCGAACACGTATCACCCCGAGGTCGGTTACATCGTGCTGGGCGATTCCCTCATCGTCGGGGCGAAAGGCGCCGAAGTGCTGACCAAAACGGCACGCGAACTGTTCGGCACCACGCAGACCGGGAGGGGCGCATGAGACACGGCTTGATGACATGGCGCGAGGAGGAACTGTCGCAGGCCGATGTGCTCGCGCGGCAACGATGCATGCAGGCGGCCATGCGCGCGCACGGTCTCGACGCGATGCTTATCTATACAAATCACGTCCGCAGTGCGGCCGTCACGTTCCTGACCGGCTTCACGCCCTATTGGGCAGATGGCATTTTGCTCTTGCCGGCAGAGGGGCGGCCCGTCCTGGCGATTGCGCTGTCCAAGCGCGTCGGTCATTGGATCAAGGCAACCAATCCAACCGCCGAAATACTACACTCGCCGCAGCCGGGCAGGGCGATTGCCGCGCTGCTACCCTCGCATGAAGCGCCCAAAGTGGGCGTGCACGAATTGGAACGCATTCCGGGCGCGCTCATCGAAGAGATCCGTTCTGTCAAACCGGTCCAACTCGCCGATGCCACGGCCACTTTTGCAGAGGTCCGCGCGAAGGGCGATGCCGCCGAAATTGGGCTGGCGCGTAAAGCCGATACGATTGCTGCTGCGGCTTTTGCCACGGCGCCAAAAAAGCCGAGTCGGGTCGGCGACGTGACCGAAGCGCTCGAACTGAGTGTTCGCAATGCCGGGGCGGAAGAATGCTACGTTGCCGTCGCGCCCGACCTGGCAGCCGATACCCGTCTGGCGCGGGTCAAAGGGCTGCTGCCGCTTGGGCCGAACTTTGCCGTCAGGCTTTCGGTGGCCTATTCCGGTGTGTGGATCCGGCGCACCGAAAGTTTTTCGCGGTCGGGGGCTGACGATGCGATTGCTGAGGTCGCGGCTCGTGCCGATGAACTTGCCGCCTGTCTCGATCTGCAAGAAGGCGTGGCGCGGCAAATTGAATCTTTTGCCTGGCCGGCCGGAATGACGTTGAGCGACTGGGCGGTCGAGGCTCCGTTCGGGACACGGCCGCTACAGCTTGTGACGTCGAAAATCGCCCCAGAA
>DATCXE010000443.1:0-3641 GCA_036565985.1 Bradyrhizobium sp. | reverse complement strand
TGCGCGCGCCCTGCGTCGGGTTCTGCGACAGCGCTCCGGTCGCCGAAGTCGGACATCGCTATGTCCTCAACGCGACTTCGGCCGAGGTTCTCGCCACCGCGGAGCGGGGCGAGACGCATCCGATTATCCCGGCCTATGTCGACTACGATAACTATGTCAGCCAGGGCGGCTACAAGCTGCTCGGTGACTTGCGCGCGGGGCGGATCAGCAAAGAGGACATTCTCAAGGCTCTCGACGATTCCAGCCTTCGCGGGCTGGGCGGCGCAGGCTTTCCGACCGGCCGCAAATGGCGGGCCGTGCTGGGCGAGCCGGGTCCGCGGCTGATGGCCGTCAATGGCGACGAGGGCGAGCCAGGCACGTTCAAGGATCGCTTCTATCTGCTGCGCGACGCGCACCGCTTCCTCGAAGGCACGTTGATTGCAGCGCATATCATCGACGCGGAAGACGTCTACATCTATCTGCGTGACGAATATCCTGCCGCGCTGAAGCTGCTTCCGCTCGAGATTGCCAAGCTGCCCCCGGGCGGTCCGCGCATTCACATGCGTCGCGGCGCCGGCGCCTATATTTGCGGCGAGGAGTCCGCGCTGCTCGAAAGCCTTGAGGGCAAGCGCGGCCTGCCGCGGCACAAGCCGCCTTATCCGTTCCAGGTCGGCCTGTTCGGCCTGCCGACGCTCATCAACAATGTCGAGACGCTGTTCTGGGTGCGCGACATCGTGGAGAAGGGCGCCGATTGGTGGAAGAGCCACGGCCGCAACGACCGTGTCGGGCTGCGCAGTTACTCGGTCTCGGGCCGCGTCAGGAATCCCGGCGTCAAGCTGGCGCCGGCCGGCCTCACGGTGCGCGAATTGATCGACGAGTTCTGTGGCGGCATGGCGGATGGGCACAAGTTTCACGCCTATCTGCCGGGCGGTGCGTCGGGCGGAATCCTGCCGGCCTCGATGGACAACATCCCGCTCGATTTCGGCACGCTGGAGAAATACGGCTGCTTCATCGGTTCTGCGGCTGTCGTCATCCTGTCCGATCAGGACAGCGTGAAGGGCGCGGCGCTGAACCTGATGAAATTCTTCGAGGATGAAAGCTGCGGCCAGTGCACGCCGTGCCGGGTCGGCACCCAGAAGGCGGCGATCCTGATGGAGCGTCCGGTGTGGGATCGAGAACTGCTCGACCAGCTGAGTCAGGCAATGCGCGACGCGTCGATCTGCGGGCTCGGCCAGGCGGCCTCGAATCCGCTTTCGTGCGTCATCAAATATTTCCCCGACGAGTTCAAGGAAGCGGCGGAATGACCAAGATCAAGTTCGAACTCGACGGCAAACAGGTCGAAGCCAACGCGGGCGAGACCATCTGGCAAGTCGCAAAACGCCACGATAGGGAAATCCCGCATCTCTGCTACTCGCCGGAGCCAGACTACCGGCCGGACGGCAACTGTCGTGCCTGCATGGTCGAAATCGAGGGCGAGCGCGTGCTGGCCGCGTCCTGCAAGCGCACGCCGAGCGTCGGCATGAAGGTGAAGACCGAAAGCGCGCGAGCAATCGCCGCGCAGAAGATGGTGATGGAGTTGCTCGTCGCCGATCAGCCGGCGCGCGCGACTTCGCACGATCCCGATTCGAAATTCTGGCACTGGGCCGAAAAGGTCGAGGTGACCGAAAGCCGTTTTCCGGCCGCCGAGCGCTGGCAGGGCGACAGCAGCCATCCCGCGATGAGCGTCAATCTCGACGCCTGCATCCAGTGCGGCCTGTGCGTGCGGGCCTGCCGCGAAGTGCAGGTCAACGACGTCATCGGCATGGCCTATCGCAGCCACGAAGCCAAGATCGTGTTCGACTTCGACGACCCGATGGGCGAGTCCACCTGCGTCGCCTGCGGCGAATGCGTGCAGGCTTGCCCGACCGGCGCGCTGATGCCGTCGGTGATGCTGGACGAGAACCAGACCCGCGTCACCTATGCTGACAGGAAGGTCGACTCGCTGTGCCCGTTCTGCGGCGTCGGCTGCCAGGTCACCTATCAGGTCAAGGACGAGAAGGTTATCTACGCCGAGGGCCGCGACGGTCCGGCCAACCATAACCGGCTCTGCGTCAAGGGCCGCTTCGGCTTCGACTACATCCATCATCCGCATCGCCTGACAAAACCGCTGGTGCGGCTGCCGAACGCGAAGAAGGATGCCAACGACCAGGTCGACCCGGCCAATCCGTTCACGCATTTCCGCGAAGCCTCCTGGGAAGAGGCGCTGGATATCGCCGCCAAAGGCCTCGTGAAGATTCGCGACGAGAAGGGCGTCAAGGCGCTCGCCGGGTTCGGTTCGGCAAAGGGCTCGAACGAAGAGGCGTATCTGTTCCAGAAGCTGGTGCGCACCGGCTTCGGCTCCAACAATGTCGATCACTGCACGCGGCTGTGCCACGCCTCGTCGGTGGCGGCGCTGATGGAAGGGCTGAATTCGGGCGCGGTGTCGGCGCCGTTTGCCGCCGCCATGGACGCCGAAGTCATCATCGTGATCGGCGCCAATCCGACCGTGAACCATCCGGTCGCCGCGACCTACATCAAGAACGCGGCCAAGCGCGGCGCCAAGCTGATCGTGATGGATCCGCGCCGGCAGACGTTGTCGCGCCACGCCTGGCGGCATCTGCAGTTCAAGCCCGGCAGCGACGTCGCGATGCTGAACGCGATGCTGCACACCATCATCACTGAGGGGCTGACCGACCAGCAATATATCGCGGGCTATACCGAGGGCTTTGACGACCTGAAGGAGCGGATCAAGGAATTTCCGCCGGAGAAGATGGAAGCGATCTGCGGCATTCCGGCAGAGACGCTGAAGGAAGTGGCGCGGGTCTATGCGCGTTCACAGGGCTCCATCATCTTCTGGGGCATGGGCGTCAGCCAGCACATCCACGGCACCGACAACGCGCGCTGCCTGATCGCGCTGGCGCTGACGACGGGCCAGGTCGGCCGTCCCGGCACCGGCCTGCATCCGCTGCGCGGCCAGAACAACGTGCAGGGCGCTTCCGACGCCGGCCTGATCCCGATGTTCCTGCCGGACTATCAGCCGGTCGGGCGCACCGATCTGCGCGAGCCCTTTGAAAAGCTCTGGCATCAGGCCATCGATCCCGTGCGTGGCTTGACCGTGGTCGAGATCATGAATGCGATCCACGCCGGCGAAATCACCGGCATGTATATCGAGGGCGAAAATCCCGCGATGTCGGACCCCGACCTGCAGCACGCGCGTCAGGCGCTGGCAAAGCTCGACCATCTGGTGGTGCAGGATCTCTTCGTCACCGAAACCGCGTTCCACGCCGACGTGATCCTGCCGGCTTCCGCATTTGCCGAGAAGTCCGGCAGCTTCACCAATACCGATCGCCGCGTGCAGCTCGCGCGCGAGGTGATCAAGCCGCCGGGCGATGCGCGGCAGGATCTCTGGATCATCCAGGAGATCGGCAAGCGCATGGGACTGCCGTGGAATTATGACGGCCCGGCCGATGTCTTCACCGAGATGACGCAGGTGATGCCGTCATTGAAGAACATCACCTGGGACCGGCTGGTGCGCGAGGGCGCGGTGACCTATCCGGTCGACGATCCCAACAAGCCCGGCAACGAGATCATCTTCACCACCGGTTTCCCGACCGCCAGCGGTCGCGGCAAGATCGTCCCCGCCA
>DATCXE010000440.1:0-2882 GCA_036565985.1 Bradyrhizobium sp. | reverse complement strand
GCCGGTCTCCGCCGCAAGCCGGCCGGCGGCGGCGCTGAGATCGTGCAGCAGCGAGAGCCCGCCCGGCTCGACGATGCTGTTGACCGCGTCGAGCCGCAGCCCGTCGAAGCGGTAGTCGCGCAGCCAGTGCAGCGCATTCTCGATCGCAAACGCGCGCACTTCGTTGACGCGATAATCGATCGCGCTGCCCCACGGCGTCTGTGCTTCGGTGAAGAACTCAGGCACATAACGGCCGAGATAATTCCCCTCGGGCCCGAAATGATTATAGACCACGTCGAGCATCATCATCAGCCCGCGCCGGTGCGCCTCGTCGATCAGCGTCTTGAGATCCGCAGGGCTCCCATAGGCGCTGTCGGGCGCATACCACAGAACGCCGTCATAGCCCCAATTGCGCGATCCGGCGAAATCCGCCAGCGGCATCAGCTCCAGCACGGTGATGCCGGTCTCCACGAGATGATCGAGCCGTTCGATCATGGCGCGATAGCTGCCTTGCGCGGTGAATGTGCCAACGTGGGCTTCGACGATGACCGCTTCCTGCCACGGCCGCCCGCGCCAACGCGTAGCTTGCCACGCAAAGGCCTCGTGATCGATCACCTCGCTCGGACCGAACACGTCGTCGGGCTGGAAGTCCGACGCCGGATCGGGAACGTCGATCTCGTCGTCGATGCGAAACTTGTATCGTGCGCCGGGCTTGACGCCTGCGATGTCGGCAGTGAACCAGCCATCCTCGCCGCGGACCAGCGCGTGCGGCTTTTCCAGCAGCACGTCGACACGTTTTGCCGCTGGCGCCCACAGCCGAAACTGCGCGCCGGCTTTGGTCAGCCTCGGGCCGAACTGGCGGCCGTTCATGCCGAGCCCGCAAAGGCCAGCACCGTGCGCGGCGGCGCCTTGGTCTCCGCGCCCGAGACGAAGTCGGCGGGCGTCTGCACGGTTTGCGCCGTGTTCAGCACCTGCTGCCAGTTCCTGTATTCGTTCATCTCGGGCAATTTGAATCCGATCTCTTCCGGCGCGGCGTTCAGCACGATAAAGATCGGCGCCTGTCCTTGTTCCATCGGCCCCAGCACATAGGCGAGGAAGCGGCCGTCCGGAAACGTCCAGTCGGTCTCCGTCATTTCCTTGGCGGAAGGCGTCAGCCACAGCACGCCATACGAACCATCCGCGCGACGTCCGTCGAGCCAGCGCTGGCAGCGGATCTGGCCGAAGCGCCGGCGCAGCGCAGTCATGTGACCGACGAATTCGGTGAAGTCGTCGCCCTCCTTGCCGAGATTGTCCCAATCGACCCAGCCGATGTCGTTGTCCTGGCAGTAGGCGTTGTTGTTGCCGTTCTGCGAGTTGCCGACCTCGTCGCCGGCCAGCATCAGCGGCGTGCCCTGCGCCAGGAACAGGCAGGCGAGCTGGTTCTTGCGGAGCTGCCGGCGCAGCGCGACGATGCCCGCGTCATTGGTCGGGCCTTCATGGCCGCAATTATTGCTGTGGTTGTCGTTGGAGCCGTCGCGATTGTCCTCGCCATTGGCCTCGTTGTGCTTCTCGTTGTAGCTGAACAGATCCGCCAGCGTGAATCCGTCGTGCACCGTGATATGATTGACGCCGGCGCGCGTCGCGCGGCCATCGTGATGGAACAGGTCTGAGGAGGCGGTCATGCGGCGCGAGATGTCGCCGATCAGGCTGCCTTCGCCGCTCCAGTAGCGTCGCAACGCGCTGCGATAGCGGTCGTTCCATTCCGACCATTGCGACGGGAAGGCGCCGACCTGATAGCCGCCCATGCCGAGGTCCCATGGTTCGGCGACCATCTTGACGTTGGCGAGCACAGGGTCCTGGCGCACCGCGGTCAGGAACGGGGCGTTGCGGTCGAAGCCGTGCGGTTCGCGCGCCAGCGTGGTCGCGAGGTCGAAACGGAAGCCGTCGACGTGACAGACCTCGACCCAGTAGCGCAGCGAATCCATCACCATCTGCATCACGCGCGGATGGGTAAGGTTGACCGAACTGCCGCAGCCGGTGAAGTCGTCGTAGTATCGCGGATTGTCGGGCATCAGCCAGTAGTAGGACGCATTGTCGATGCCGCGGAACGACAGCGTCGGCCCGAGATGATTGCCCTCGGCGGTGTGGTTATAGACCACGTCGAGCATCACCTCGATGCCGGCGTCGTGCAGCCGCGCCACCGTGGTGCGGAACGCGTCGAGCGCGTTGTCCTGCGCATAGCGCGGCTCCGGCGCGAAGAACGCCAGCGTGTTGTAGCCCCAATAGTTGGCAAGCTTCCGCTCCACCAGCACCCGATCGTCGATCAGCCCGTGGATCGGCAGCAATTCGATGGTGGTGACGCCGAGCTTCTTGAGATGGCCGATCATCGCCGGCGAGCACAGCCCGCCATAGGTGCCGCGCCAGGCCGGCGCCACATCCTCGCGCTTCTGCGTCAGCCCCTTGACGTGGGCCTCGTAGATGATGGTGTCTTCCCAGGCGATGTTCGGCCGCATCTCGCGGCGGCCCCAGTTGAAGGTCTCGTCGACCACGACCGCCTTCGGCATGCCGCGGGCATTGTCGCGGCGGTCGAAGGAAAGATCCTCGCGCGCGCTGCCGGTACGATAGCCGAAATGCGCATCGCTCCATACCAGGCGTCCGGCCAGCCGCTTGGCGTAGGGATCGAGCAGCAGCTTGTTGGCATTGAAGCGGTGGACCTGTTCGGGCGCATAGGGACCTGAGACGCGATAGCCGTAGAGCTGGCCGGGCGAGACGTCGTTGAGATAGCCGTGCCAGACGTCCTCGTTACGCTCGGGCAGTTCGATCCGTTCGAGTTCGCGCCGGCCCTGGCCGTCGAACAGGCATAGTTCAACCTTCTCCGCATTGGCGGAGAACAGCGCAAAATTGGTGCCCCTTCCGTCCCAGCT
>DATCXE010000439.1:0-5183 GCA_036565985.1 Bradyrhizobium sp. | reverse complement strand
CTTCGGAGGGCAACGCTCTATCCAGCTGAGCTACGGGTGCAACGGGGGTTCATTTAGCTGATTGGTCCGGCGACGGCAACGGCCAGTTCGGCGCCGGAAAGGCTCGGTTGCGGGGCTCGTCTGCCGTCACCGGGCGGATATGCCGGAAGTACGCCGTACGGGCCCGGGCCGGAGGAGCCCTAGATCGCGGCCCGCAGCGTTCGTTTTCCACCGCATCTGCGAGATGCGCCCGGTCCCGTGACAAATTCCCTTTACCGTTGACGGCGCTGGGCTGGCCCGTCGCCCTTATATCGCTCGCCGCGCCGTTCGCCCGGGGCTAACATCGCCGTCTTACAATCGACTGGGTGCCGCCATGAGTGGACCGAGTGCGACACTTGGGTGGGGAAACGTGCTGGAAGATTTCGCGTTGTTGCGGACGCTGAGTTCCGAACAGCGGCTCAAGACCTTCAACGCCATGGTCCGTCAGGATCTCGTGCGCGGGGAAATGCTCGTCGCACAGGGCGGCCCCTCGAACGCATTGTTCATGGTGCTGCACGGCGCGCTTGCCGTGCGCCGCGCCGGCGAACTGGAGCCGATCGCCGAGCTTCGGGCCGGCGAACTGGTCGGCGAGATCGGCTTCTTTGCAAATATCCCGCGCACGGCTGATGTCATCGCCATTCGCGATACAAGCGTGCTGGTGCTGACCCGTGCCGCCTACCAGAAGCTCGCCGAGGAAACTCCCGCTGTCGTCGAGGCGCTGATGGCGGCGCTGGCGCGGCGCTTCGCCAAGGAAACCGCGCGGCTGATCCCGGTTCGCGCCTCGCCGAGGGCACGAACGGTGGCGCTGATCGATGGCGGATCGGAGCCGCTGCCGGCGGCATTCGAGTCCCGAATGCGCGAAGGGCTGGCGGCGGCCGGCGCCGAGATCGTCGACCTTGCGCGTCTGCGCGCGATGTTTCCGCGGCGCGAACTCGACGCGTCCGAAGTCACCGAGTGGCTCAACAAGCTCGAACACGTGGCGCCCCTCGTGGTCTACATGGGGGGCCGCGAGGCATCGGTATGGGCGCGCAAGGCGATCCGCCAGGCCGACATGATCGTGTTCGCCTGCCGCGGCGATGCGCCCGCAGGAGCATTGACCGAGCTCGAGGCTTTTGCCTGCGAGGTGCACCCCGCATCGGCACGGCGCGTCGTGCGCATTCACGACCGTCGGCGCGGCGAGGTCAGCGGCACCGCGGCCTGGCTCGCCCGGTTGCCGTGCTTCATGCATCACCATGTCGCACTTGAAGACCGGGCCGATATCGAGAGCCTGATCCGGTTTCTGTCGGGCCGGGCCATCGGGTTCGTCGCCGCCGGCGGCGGCAGCCTCGGTACGGCGCATGTCGGAATCTACCAGGCCTTTCGCGAGCGCGGCGCGGTGTTCGATATCTTCGTCGGCACCAGCGTCGGCTCGGCGATGGCGGCCGGTTTTGCCAAAAACCTCGAGGCCGAACATCTCGAACGCGGCACCCACGAAATCTTCGTGAGAAGCCGCAGTCTCCGCCGGCCGACCTGGCCGCGCTATTCGCTGCTGGATCACAAGGCGTTCGATCGCTCGCTCGCCGAGCAATATGGCGCCGACTGCCGGATCGAGGATTGCTGGCGGCCGTTTGCCGCCGTCGCAACCAACCTGTCGACCCACAATCTCGAATTGATCCGGACGGGGCTGCTCTGGCAGGCGGTGCGCGCCTCGAGCGCGATCCCTGGATTATTGCCGCCGTTCTACACGCCCGAGGGCGCGATGCTGGTCGATGGCTGCCTGATCGACAATGTGCCGTTGGCGCCGATGCATCAATTGAAGAGCGGTCCCAACCTGGTCGTGCACTTCGGCGAACCGGCGGCCGAGATGTTTGACGTCGACTATAGCGCGCTGCCCGGGCGGTTCGAACTGATCGCAGCGATGCTGACGCCGTTCCGCAAGAAGTTGCTTCCCGCAGCGCCGAGCGCGGTCAACGTGCTCTGGCGCAGCCTCGTGGCCCATCAACGTTATGACACGTTGCCGGCCGGGCCGTTCGATGCGGTGATGCGGCCTCCGGTTCCCGATGGCATCGATGTGACGGACTTCGACCTCCACACGGAAATCTTCGACGCGTCCTATCTGTGGGCCCGAGCGGCCATCGATGCGCTGGAGGCGGAGGGCAATCCGGCAATCGCGGCGATCCTCGCCACCGGGACTGCGGCAACAAAACGGCCGCCCGAACTCCCTGGCCTGCCGCGCGAAGCACGATCAGGTTGAGCTGCGTTGCAACCTGCACTTCTGCCGGGCACGAACAACGATCCAGGGATGACAGACCAAAGTAGGAAGGACAGCGGTCGTGCCGCGATCAAAAATCTGATCCTCCCGGCCAAATCGGTGCTAACCTTCATGCGTTGATCTTCTCACCATCGATGGGGACGTCCGATGTACAAGAAGGTTCTTCTCGCCTATGACGGGTCGGTCGAGGGGCGGCGCGCGTTGCGGGAAGGCGCAAAGCTCGCACAGCTCTGCCGGGCCGAGGTGTTTTTGCTGGCTGTCGTCGAGGTCTCCTCGATCATGACGCCGGAGGCCGGGCTCACGATCCCGATCGAACTGCAAACCGAGGACTACAAGGCCATCCTGAACGAGGGCTGCGATCGGCTGAGGGCGCTTGGCTTTACGCCGAATGCGCGCCTGGAGGTCGGGGATGCCGGGCAAAAGATCGCCGAGGTCGCCGAGGAAATCGGCGCGCATCTCGTCGTCGTGGGCCACCGCCCGCAGGGAGCGCTGGCGCGCTGGTTCGGCTCCATCGGCAGCTATCTCGTCAAGCGCCTGCGCTGCAGCGTGCTGGTCGCGCAAACCGAGATCAGCGATACCGAGTTCGAGCGGCTGAAGCCGCCCGCGGAGCGGGCGGCTTCGTAGCGGAGCGCTACAAACGGAAGTTCCGCCGTTCGCTACGCCGGAACGATGATCTTGCCGATCGGCCACAGCGCGATCCCGGCAAGCTTGAGGTGTGCCCAGGCAAAGGGAATGCCGATGATGGTGACGGCCAGCAGGACGGCCGTGATGACATGCCCGAGCGCCAGCCACCATCCCGCCAGCACCAGCCAGATGATGTTGCCGATCACCCCGAGCGGTCCGGTGCCGATATCTTCCTGTCCGGTGTAGGCGTCGCGCGAGACGGCCGTGAAGCCGAACGGAAACAGCGTATAGGCCGCGATGTTGAACGCAGCCCGGGCCCAGGGAATGCCGATGATGGTGATCGCCATGATCACCGCGGCGACCAGCCAGCCGAACGCCATCCACGCGCCGCCAAGCACGATCCAGATGATATTGAGAAGCAACGAGACCGGGGACATGGCTGATATCTCCACCTTGGCGCAAGCGCTGACGAAATCGAAATAGGGTTTCCCGCGCCGCCATTCAACCCGATTGCGGCAGCCCGTTCAGACGCTAGACTGCTTCCACTACACGGCTTTGACGCCGATCAAGTACAGGCGCGCGAAATGCGCCAATGGAAGAGGCCTTCATGCGTCCGCTCGAATTCGGCTGGTACCTGCCCACGCACGGCGACACCACCGCCTACGGCCTGATGGAGGCGCAGATTCCGGGCTCTCCTGACCTATGCGACCGCGTGGTGGCCGCGGCGGAGCAGGCCGGCTTCGAATATCTGCTGATCCCGGTAGGCTCGGTGTGCTGGGAGGCGTGGATTACGGGCGCGTTCATGGCGGCGCGCTCCTCTCACATCAAGCCGCTGATCGCGGCGCGGCCCGGCTACATCAATCCGGTGCTGCTCGCCAAGATGATCTCGACCTTCGACCAGATGTCGGGCGGGCGTATCTGCATCAACCTGATCGCCGGCCAGAACGAGAGCGAGGTCGAAGGCGAGGGCGTGCGCTATCCGAAGGAGGAACGTTACGCGCTGATGGAGGAGGAGGTCTCGATCATCAAGGCGCTGTGGACGACGCGGGGGCCGGTGAATTTCGAAGGAAAGTTTCACAAGCTCTCGGGCGCGCATATCCGGCCGCGTCCGCTGCAACAGCCGTTTCCAAAGTTCTACCTCGGCGGCGGCTCGCGACAGGCGTGGGAATTGTCGGCGAAGCATTCCGACGTGCACCTGTTCTGGGGCGATCTGCCGGAAAGGATCGCATCCAACATCGCCGAGATCAGGCAGATGGCGCGGGCGCATGACCGCGAAGACGACATCGGCTTCGGCATGCGGCTGCAGGTGATCTGCCGCGAGAACGAGGCGGACGCCTGGGAGGCGGCGGACCAGTTGGTGCGTCACGCCACCGAGCGGCAGAAGCAGGAAATGAAGACGCTCTACAACAGGTCGGAAGCCAACATGCGCGTGCAGCAGCTCACCCGCGAGCATGGCGATCTCCTGCTGCCGCATCTATGGACCGGCATCACCAAGGTTCGTCCGGGCGCCGGCATCGCCGTGGTCGGCAACCCCGCGCAATGCGCCGACACGCTGCAGCAATTCATCGACGCCGGCTGCCATTCGTTCTGCCTGTCCGGCTACCTGCACGATGAGGAGGCCGAGCGTTTCGGTAGGCTGATCCGCCCGATCCTTGCGGAGAACAATCGCGGCCGTTGGGCGGCGTAGCTGCGATAGCGTTTCAAGCGAAAGCCTGCCCCGGACTTGATCCGGGGGGATCCGGTTCGCGTGAAGAAAACGCGTCAAAGAAACAATCTTCAGGCCGAAGCCCGTGTGCTGGTCGCGGCAATGCCGAGCAGAGGGCGTAGTTGCGAAACCGGCTTCGGCGCGCTGAACAAATAGCCCTGCATTTGGGTACAGCCGAGCTGGCGCAGGATCTCGCGCTGCTGTTCGGTTTCCACGCCTTCCGCTGTCGTGGTCATGTTGCGGGCTGCCGCGATGTTGACCACCGCCTGCACGATCGCCGCCGAGCCGTCGACCTCGATGTCGCTGACAAAGCAGCGGTCGATCTTGATCTTGTCGAACGGAAACCGCTTCAGATAGCTCAGGGAGGAGAAGCCGGTGCCGAAATCGTCCAGCGCGATGCGGACGCCGATGGCACGAAGCTGATGCAGGATCGCCAGCGCGCTCTCGTCGTCATGGATCAGCACCGCCTCGGTGATCTCGATCTCGAGCCGGTGCGGCGGCAGCCCGGTAGCAGCGAGCGCGCCCGTGATCCGCAGCGCCAGCGTCGGCGACTTTAATTGCACTGGCGAGACGTTGACGGCCAGC
>DATCXE010000435.1:0-3754 GCA_036565985.1 Bradyrhizobium sp. | reverse complement strand
CGAACGCGCGGCAGAACCGCAAGCCGCGCCGGTGGCGGCCGCGCCCCAGCAGGGCGTTCTGCCCGTCGTGACCGACCAGTTCGCCACCGTCACCGTCGTACCCAACGAGGAAATCCGTCGCCAGGGCACCGCCCAGCTTGGCGATCTCCTGTTTTCGAAGCCCGGCATCACCGGCTCCAGCTTCGCGCCCGGCGCTTCGAGCCGGCCGATCATCCGCGGCCTCGACGTCAACCGCGTCGGCATCGTCGAAAATGGTACCAACGCCGGCGGCGCTTCCGATCTCGGCGAAGACCATTTCGTTCCGGTCGATCCCCTGGCGACCAACCAGGTCGAAGTCATCCGCGGTCCGGCGGCGATGCGGTATGGATCGACATCGATCGGCGGTGTCGTCAGTGCAACCAACAATCGCATCCCGGAGGCCTTGCCGACATGCGCGGCCGCACCGTTCCAGACCTACGGGCTACCGGCGAAGGCGCCGCTCGCAAGCGCGGGATCACCTTCCTGCGTCACGGTCGAAACCCGAACGGCCGTCAATTCGGTCGACCGCGGTGTCGATGGCGGCATCCTGATCGACGCCGGCGGTGGCAATTTCGCCATTCATGCCGACGCCTATGGCCGCAAGGCCGGCGATTACAGCATTCCGGGCTATCCGTATCTGTTCGACCAGACCCGCCCGGTCAACGGCCGGCAGCCGAACTCGGCGATGCAGGCGGATGGTGCGTCGATCGGCGGCTCCTACATCTTCCAGGGCGGCTTCATCGGCGCGGCGGTCACGCAAAACGACACGCTTTATCGCATTCCCGGCATCGAGGGCGCCGATCACCAGACCCGCATCGACGCGCATCAGACCAAATTCACGGCCAAGGGCGAATACCGGCCGGACGCGGCGGCGATCGACGCGATCAGATTCTGGGCGGGTGCCACCGACTACAAGCACAACGAAATAGGACTGGCCGATCCCGCCGACTTCTCGTCCCTCGGCGTGCGGCAGACTTTCACCAACAAGGAGCAGGAAGGGCGCGTCGAGGTGCAGATGACGCCGTTCAACGCGCGCTTTGCCGCCGTCACGACGGCGTTCGGCCTTCAGGCCGGGCATCAGGAACTGACGGCGTCAAGTCCGGACGATCCAACCAGCCCGCTCAACGGGTTGTTTGATCCCAACAAGAACAACAGGGTCGCCGGCTACGTCTTCAACGAATTCAAGTTCACCGAGACCACCAAGGCGCAGATTGCCGGCCGTATCGAGCACGTCAGCCTCAGCGGAACGACGCCCGCATTCATTCCGGAACAGTTCGACCTCACTACCAATCCGGCCGACATCGGCCCGCCAACGGCGCGCAACCTGAGCTTCACGCCGAAAAGCGCCAGCATCGGCTTGATCCAGGATCTTCCAGGTCAGCTGGTTGCCAGCATCACCGCCCAGTATGTCGAGCGTGCGCCAAAACCCGCTGAACTGTTTTCACGCGGACCGCACGATGCGACCGCGACCTTCGATATCGGCAATCCCAATCTCGGCATCGAAACCGCAAAATCGATCGAGATCGGACTTCGACGCGCGACCGGCCCCCTGAGGTTCGAAGCGACGGCCTATTACACGAAGTTCAATGGATTCATTTACCGCCGTCTCACCGGCAACACCTGCGAAGATGTCGCCTGTGTCGGCCCTGCCGATCCGGCGTATCCGCTGGAGCTGAACCAGGCGATCTATTCGCAGCGCGACGCCACCTTCCGGGGTGGCGAATTCCAGAGCCAGTTGGACGTCGGGGCGCTCCACGGCGGCATCTGGGGCATCGAGAACCAGTTCGATGTCGTGCGCGCGACCTTCAGCGACGGCACCAACGTCCCGCGAATCCCGCCGGTGCGCGTTGGCGGCGGGCTGTTCTGGCGCGATGCCAACTGGCTGACACGGATCAACCTGCTGCACGCCTTCGCGCAGAACGACATTGCCCCGATCGGCGAAACGCCGACCCCAGGCTATAATCTGTTGAAGGCGGAGGTCAGCTACAAGACCAGGCTCGATCCATCCTGGTTCGGTGCACGCGAGATGATGGTAGGGATCGTCGGCAACAACCTGTTGAACGAGAATATCCGCAACTCGGTCTCCTACACCAAGGATCAGGTCCTGTTGCCGGGCATTGGCGTGCGCGCATTCGCCAATCTGAAGTTCTAGCATTCGCGCTGATGGGTGGCGTTGGCTGGTGGTACCGGCTAACGTCCGAGCGGGACGACGGCGGACACCAGGCTGAATCCGCCGTCCGATGTCCCTGCCCAGCAGCGGGATACACAACCGGTAGATGACGTCGCCTATCAATGTTCACGTCTACAGCGACGCGCTCGTTCTGCTGGGCACCGCGGGCGTCGTCATTCCATTGGTGCGGCGGTTCGGCCTCAATCCCGTTCTAGGCTATCTCGGAGCCGGCGCGATCCTGGGTCCTCTCGGGCTGGGATCGTTCATCCAGAGCTATCCGCTGCTCTATTGGTTCACGGTCGTCGACGCCCAGAACGTCTCCGGCATTGCGAACCTCGGCATTGTTTTCCTGCTCTTCCTGATCGGCATGGAACTGTCCTATGATCGATTGAAGGCGATGCACCGCCTGATTTTCGGCCTCGGCAGCCTTCAGATCATATTCTCCACGGTGGCGATCGGCGCAGTCGCAGCCCTTGCAGGCAGCAAAGCTCCGGTTGCGTTCATCATCGGCGCGTGCCTCGCGCTGTCCTCGACCGCCATCGTCGTCGAGTTGCTTTCCCGGCAAGGGCGGCTCAACACAAGTGCAGGACGAGCCAGCTTCGCGACGTTGCTGGCGCAGGATCTCGCGGTCGCGCCTCTCCTGCTCTTCATCTCCATCTATGGCGCCGGCGAAACAGGCTCGGTTCTTGCGACGCTCGTGCTCGCACTGGCCAACGCCGCCATCGCGCTCGGCGTGATCGTCGTCGCCGGCCGCGTGGTGATGCGCCCCCTGTTCCGCCTTGTCGCGTCGGTGGGCATGAGCGACCTGTTCGTGGCCACGACACTGTTCGTCATCGTTGCGACGGGAGTGGCGGCCGCGGTGGCCGGCATATCCATGGCGCTTGGCGCCTTTGTCGCCGGCCTGCTGCTTGCCGAGACCGAGTTCCGCAAGGCGATTGAAACCGCCATCAGTCCCTTCAAGGGGCTTCTGCTCGGCCTGTTCTTCTTCACGGTCGGCATGAACATCGACTTTCGTGAGCTGGCCCGCGAGCCGGTCTGGCTGGTTGGAGGTGCCCTCGGACTGATCATCGCGAAGGCCGCCATTCTCATCGTTCTCGCCCGGCTGTACCGGCTTTCGTGGCCGGCTTCACTCGAGATGGGACTTCTGCTCGGGCCGGGCGGCGAATTCGCCTTTGTCGGAATCGGGATCGCGGCAGGGCTTGGGCTGATCGACGCCAAGCTATCGGGCTTCACGGTAACGCTGACCGCGCTGACGATGATGCTGATCCCGGGGCTATCGCATCTCGCGCGGCGGCTCGCGCCAATCGTGCGCGAGGACATGCCGCTCGATCCCGAACTCCAGGCCACGCCGAGTGGAGGGAGCGGCCATGCCATTGTCATCGGATACGGCCGGGTCGGACAGGTGGTCTGCACAATGCTCGATCGCCACCAGTTCAAGTACATCGCCGTCGATAACGATGCCGCGGCCGTTCCGGAGCAGCGCAGGCGGGGGCGAACCGTCTTTTACGGAGACGCGACAAATCCCGAGTTTTTGAAAAGCTGCGGCCTTATGGAAGCCGCCGCCGT
>DATCXE010000434.1:0-6863 GCA_036565985.1 Bradyrhizobium sp. | reverse complement strand
GCCGGTCTGCCAGAACACGTCGATCGGGATGCCGCCGCGCGGATACCAGTAGCCGCCGATGCGCAAGAATTTTGGCTTGATCTCGGCTGCGATCCGCTTGCCGATCATGACGGTGCAATCCTCGTGGAACGCACCATGATTGCGGAAGCTCGCGACGTAGAGTTTCAGCGATTTGGATTCCAGCAGCCACTGGCCCGGTACGTAGTCGATCACCAGATGCGCGAAATCAGGCTGGCCCGTCACCGGGCAGAGCGAGGTGAATTCCGGCGCGGTGAAGCGCACCACGTAATTGGTGCCGGCTTGCGGATTGGGTACGCGGTCGAGTTTCGCCTTTTCAGGCGCATCCGGCCATTCCACGGCGCGACCGAGCTGTAGTGATTTCTGCGATGATTTCTGTAAAGATTTCTTGGCCATCGTCATTGTCCTCTGCGATGGCTGGCATGAACGGAAGCTGCGTGGCCGTCAACTGGGTGACAATCTCGTGTCCCGGGCGCGGCGCAACGTGAAGCGTTGCGACGCAGGGCCGGGACCTGCCACCATGGATCCCGGCTCTGCGTCGCATCACTTACGCGCTGCGCCGCGTCCGGGACACGGGCCTTCGAACCGCACCAGCGCCTGCCTTCTTCGCCGCGTCCAATCCACCAGGTTCCGGGAAACTAGCGGCGGTTCATTGCGTTACCGAGGCTTGTGAACGTGGAGCATTTGACGCCGGGACCAACCTTTGGGCAGTCTATCCCGACCCGCCCGGCCGTCCGGAAGAGGCCGCAGGGTAAGCGTTCACATTTGCCTGCGCGCCGTGTAAGACGCCACCGAACCTGACCGAACCCCTCCAGGAAAGTGCAAGACATGACCGCCATCGTCGACATCATTGGCCGTGAAATCCTCGATAGCCGTGGCAATCCCACGGTCGAAGTTGATGTAGTGCTGGAAGATGGCTCGGTCGGCCGTGCGGCCGTGCCCTCGGGGGCTTCCACCGGCGCGCACGAGGCGGTCGAACTCAGGGACGGCGACAAGGAGCGCTATCTCGGCAAGGGCGTGCAGAAGGCGGTCGAGGCCGTCAACGACGAAATCTACGAGGCGCTGAGCGACCAGGCCGTCGAGGAACAGGTGCAGATCGACCAGATCATGATCGAGCTCGACGGCACACCGAACAAGAGCCGGCTCGGCGCCAACGCCATCCTCGGCGTCTCGCTCGCCTGCGCCAAGGCGGCGGCGGAATCCTTCGACATGCCGCTCTATCGCTATGTCGGCGGCACCTCGGCGCGGACGCTGCCGGTGCCGATGATGAACATCATCAATGGCGGCGCGCATGCCGACAACCCGATCGACTTCCAGGAATTCATGATCATGCCGGTGGGGGCCGCGAGCTTCGCCGAGGCGCTGCGCTGCGGGTCCGAAATCTTCCACACGCTGCGCAGCGAACTGAAGAAGGCCGGCCACAACACCAATGTCGGCGACGAGGGCGGTTTCGCGCCGAACCTGCCGTCGGCGGACGCGGCCCTCGAATTCGTGGTGAGCGCAATTGGAAAGGCCGGTTACAGGGCCGGCGACGACGTCATGCTCGGACTCGACTGCGCGGCGACCGAGTTCTTCAAGGACGGCGCCTACGTCTATGGCGGCGAGAACAAGACCCGCTCGCGCTCGGAGCAGGCAAAATACCTCGCTGATCTCGTATCGCGCTATCCGATCGTCTCGATCGAGGACGGCATGTCCGAGGACGACATGGACGGCTGGAAGGAACTGACGGACCTGATCGGCAAGAAGTGCCAGCTCGTCGGCGACGACCTGTTCGTCACCAACGTCACGCGCCTTGCCGATGGCATCAAGGCCGGCCGTGCCAACTCGATCCTGATCAAGGTCAACCAGATCGGCACGCTGACGGAGACGCTCGCTGCCGTCGAACTGGCGCACAAATACGGCTATACATCCGTGATGTCGCATCGCTCGGGCGAAACTGAAGACTCCACCATCGCCGATCTCGCGGTCGCGACCAATTGCGGCCAGATCAAAACCGGATCGTTGGCGCGCTCCGACCGCACCGCCAAGTACAACCAGCTTCTGCGCATCGAGCAGCAGCTCGGCGCGCAGGCAAAATATGCGGGCAGGGCGGCGTTGAAGGCACTGGCGTGACGCACCGGCGCATCCAGATATAACAGACACAAACGGGAGGATTTGCGATGAGCGACGGCAAGAGCGGGCTGCAACTGCGTTCGCTGCTCAAGAAGAGCGGCGAACTGGAACTGTCGCTGGTGGACGTCCCGACGCCTGAACCGGCCGACGACGAAGTCGTGGTCCGCGTCGAGGCCACGCCGATCAATCCGTCCGATCTCGGGCTTTTGATCGGTCCGGCCGACATGTCGACTGCGAAGGTTTCCGGCACCAAGGACGCTCCCGTGATCACGGCAAAAATGCCGGATGCCGCCATGCGGATGATGGCGGCGCGGCTCGATCAGTCGCTTCCCGTCGGCAACGAGGGCGCCGGCGTCGTGATCAGGACCGGGTCTTCGGACGCGGCCAAGGCGCTGATGGGCAAGACGGTCTCGATGATCGGCGGCGCGATGTACACGCAGTATCGCACCATCAAGGCGCGCGACGTCATGGAGCTTCCCCCCGGCACAACGGCCGCCGACGGCGCGTCCTGGTTCGTCAATCCGCTGACCGCGCTCGGCATGACCGAGACCATGCGGCGCGAAAACCACAAGGCCCTGGTGCACACCGCGGCCGCCTCGAACCTCGGGCAGATGCTCAACAAGATCTGCATCAAGGACGGCATCGGCCTCGTCAACATCGTGCGCAGCAAGGAACAGGCGGACATCCTGCACAAGATCGGCGCCAAGTATGTCGTCGATTCCACCTCGGCCACGTTCATGGACGACCTGACGAACGCGCTGGTGGAGACCGGCGCCACCATCGCGTTCGACGCCATCGGCGGCGGCAAGCTGGCGGGACAGATCCTCACCTGCATGGAGGCCGCGGCCAACAAGACCGCCAAGGAATACAGCCGCTACGGCTCGAACGTGTACAAGCAGGTCTACATCTACGGCAGCCTCGACAACCGTCCGACCGAACTGAGCCGGGCGTTCGGGCTGACCTGGGGTGTCGGCGGCTGGCTCTTGACGCCGTTCCTGCAGAAGATCGGGCCGGCCGAAATCGGCAAGCTGCGCCAGCGCGTCGCTTCCGAGCTGAAGACCACCTTTGCCAGCCACTACACGCAGGTGGTGTCGCTGCCGGAGACGCTGCAGCTGTCCAATATCGCCGTCTACAACAAGCGTTCCACCGGCGAGAAATTCCTGATCAACCCGAGCAAGGGCTGAAAAACCTGGTCCGGGCGTCTATCCCGCTATGAAGCCGACAGGCCGCCCAAAAGAGGCGGCCTGTTCCGTTTCGTGGCCATGCGATCAGAAAAGACGATTCATGCACTTGCATCTTTTTGTTGATCTGGCGTAAGACAAGGCAAGCGTTCCAGCTTCAAAAGGGATATCCAATGGCCACCCATACCATCGTCACGATTGTCGGCAGTCTCCGCAAGGAAAGCTTCTCGCTCAAGGTCGCCAACGCGCTGGCGAAGCTCGCGCCGGCCTCGCTGAAGCTCGATGTCACGACGCTGGAGGGAATTTCCTTCTTCAACCAGGATCTGGAAGCGGCCCCGCCGGCCGACTGGGTGGCGTTTCGCGAGAAGCTGCAGAAGTCGAACGGCGTGCTGTTCGTGACGCCGGAATACAACCGCTCGATCCCCGGCGTCCTGAAGAACGCCATCGACGTCGGCTCGCGCCCCTATGGCAAGAGCTCGTTCCTCGGCAAGCCGATCGGCATCGTCAGCAATTCCCCCGGACCGCTCGGCGGCGTCAGCGCCGCCAAGCACCTGCAGAACATCCTGCCGGGCATTGCCGGCCCGATCCTCGGCCAGCCTGAAATCTATCTGAACGGCATCGGCGACGCCTTCGACGACAAGGGCCAGCTGACCAAGGAAGCGCTGCAGAAGGTGTTGCAGCAATACATCGACGCGTTCGCGGCCTTCGTCGAGAAGCAGAACGGGTAAGCGGTCTCTCCGCGTCATTGCGAGCGAAGCGAAGCAATCCATGGCGCGGCATAGCGGATAGATGGATTGCTTCGTCGCTGGCGCTCCCGTGCGCAAACGCTTCGCGTTTGTCGCAGGCAATGACGGGGAGCTATTCGTGTCTGCCTCATTAGGTTTCCATTAACCCGGCCATCGCATCCTGCCGGCATGGTCTCCCGCACCCGATTGAAATCGCTGCTGACCGGGCTCGCCCTCTATACGGTGGCGGCGCTCATGGTCGGCTATTTCAGCGTCAACGCCTATACCGGCAAATACGGGTTGAACGCGCGCCAGGAACTCGATCAGGAGATCATCGCGCTGACCTCGGAACTGGCGCGGCTGAAGCGTGAGCGGGCGCAGGGCGAGCAGCGCGTGTCGCTGCTCCGCTCGGACCGCGTCGACCCCGACATGCTGGACGAGCGTGCGCGCTTCCAGCTCGACTACGCCAATCCGCGCGACCTGATCCGGACTCTCAAGCCGAACTAGTTTTCCGGCTGCGGCATGATGTCCGCACGTGGTCTGCAAATTTCAAAAAGCCGCAAAATCAGTTTCGAAAATGTCGCGTCGCGCTGCACTGCGGCATAGCATTCTTTTCTTCAACGCAGGCAATCCTTTCACGGCGGTTTGAGTTGGGATAGAGAGGGCTGATCGTCTCTCTCATCTCCATCCGGATTTGCCATGGCCGTACCAAAGAAAAGCGCCGACAAGGAATCAGGCCAGAAGGCGAGCGGATCGCCACCGGAATTCACCAAGGCCCAGGAACTGGCCGCGCTCCGCGACATGCTGCTGATCCGGCGCTTCGAGGAGAAGGCCGGCCAGCTCTACGGCATGGGCGCCATCGGCGGCTTCTGCCATCTCTACATCGGCCAGGAAGCCGTCGTGGTCGGAATGCAGATGGCCCTGAAGAAGGGCGATCAGGTCATAACCGGGTACCGCGACCACGGCCACATGCTGGCCTGCGGGATGGAAGCCAACGGCGTGATGGCCGAACTCACCGGACGCCGCGGCGGCTATTCCAAGGGCAAGGGCGGCTCGATGCACATGTTCAGCCTGGAGAAGAACTTCTTCGGCGGGCACGGCATCGTCGGCGCCCAGGTCTCGCTCGGGACCGGGCTCGCCTTCGCCAACCGCTACCGCGGCAATGATTTCGTCAGTGTCGCCTATTTCGGCGACGGCGCTTCCAACCAGGGGCAGGTCTACGAGAGCTTCAACATGGCGGAGCTGTGGAAGTTGCCGGTGATCTACGTGATCGAGAACAACCGTTACGCCATGGGCACGTCAGTGACGCGCTCCTCGGCGCAAACCGATTTCTCCAAGCGCGGCATTTCCTTCAACATTCCCGGCAAGCAGGTCGACGGCATGGACGTCCGCGCGGTCAAGGCGGCCGGCGACGAGGCGGTCGCCTGGTGCCGCGGCGGCAACGGGCCGTTCATCCTGGAAATGCAGACCTACCGCTACCGCGGCCATTCGATGTCCGATCCCGCCAAGTACCGGACCCGCGAAGAGGTCGAGAAGATCCGCACCGATCAGGACCCGATCGAGCAGGTCCGCAATCGCCTGCTGGCGGCCAAGGTCAGCGAACAGGAATTGAAGGCCATCGACGCCGAGGTGCGCGAGATCGTCAACGCATCGGCGGATTTCGCCCAGCGCGATCCCGAACCCGATCCCTCCGAACTCTGGACCGACGTCTACCGCTAGGTTCAAGCCGCACGCAGAACAAACCAAGGCATGGTCAGGAAAGTGGAAACCGGTTTTCCCAGAGGATCATGCTCAAACAAGGAGATTGAATCATGATGCGATCTGCCTGATCGCGCCATGATTTGACTGACGATTTTCGGGAGCGAATATGCCCATTCAAGTGTTGATGCCTGCGCTTTCGCCCACCATGGAAAAGGGCAACCTGGCGAAGTGGCTGAAGAAGGAAGGCGAGTCGATCAAGTCGGGCGATGTCATCGCCGAGATCGAGACCGACAAGGCGACGATGGAAGTCGAGGCGACCGACGAGGGCACGCTCGGCAGGATCCTGATCCCCGAAGGCACCGCCGACGTCGCGGTCAACACGCCGATCGCGACCATCCTGGCCGATGGTGAAAGCGCCGCCGATCTCGGCAAGGCGCCTGCGGCGGCGCCGGCGCCCACCGTGCAAAAGGAAGTCGCGGAATCGCGTTCTCCGGTGGGCGAGGGCAAGCCGATGATCTCGGCGCCGCCGGCCCAGCCCGGCCCGGCGCCCGTCGCCGAGCCCGATCCGGAAGTCCCGGCCGGCACCGAGATGATCACCCAGACCATCCGCGAAGCCTTGCGCGATGCGATGGCCGAGGAGATGCGGCGCGACGGCGACGTGTTCATCATGGGCGAGGAAGTCGCCGAATATCAGGGCGCCTACAAGGTGACGCAGGGCCTCTTGCAGGAGTTCGGCGCGCGGCGCGTGATCGACACCCCGATCACCGAGCACGGCTTTGCCGGCGTCGGCGTGGGTGCGGCGATGTCGGGACTGAAGCCGATCGTCGAATTCATGACCTTCAACTTCGCCATGCAGGCGATCGACCAGATCATCAACTCCGCGGCCAAGACGCTGTACATGTCGGGCGGCCAGATGGGCTGCTCGATCGTGTTCCGCGGACCGAACGGCGCCGCCGCCCGCGTCGCCGCCCAGCACAGCCAGGATTACTCGGCCTGGTACTCGCAGATCCCGGGGTTGAAGGTGATCGCGCCGTTCTCCGCCGCCGATTACAAGGGGCTGCTGAAGGCCGCGATCCGCGATCCCAACCCGGTCATCTTCCTCGAAAACGAAATGCTTTACGGCCAC
>DATCXE010000427.1:0-6939 GCA_036565985.1 Bradyrhizobium sp. | reverse complement strand
TGATCGTTTCAAACGGTCGGGTCTCGGGCATTCGACTGGGCGAGGGGCGGGAGCTTGCCGCGGGCGCCGTCGTCATCACGACCGGGACCTTTCTGCGCGGACTGATTCATCTCGGCGAGAAGAACTGGCCTGCGGGCCGGGTCGGCGAAGCGCCGGCGATGGGACTTTCGGGTTCTTTCGAACGCGCCGGCTTTACCCTCGGACGGCTCAAGACCGGTACGCCGCCGCGGCTGGATGGCTCCACCATCGACTGGTCTGCAGTCGAGATGCAGCCGGGAGACGATCCGCCGGAGCCGTTTTCAGTCATGACGGACCGGATCACAACGCCGCAGATCCAGTGCGGGATTACCCGGACGACGCCCGCCACCCACGAGGTGATCCGGGCCAATGTCCATCGCTCGCCGATGTACTCCGGCCAGATCAAGAGCAGCGGCCCGCGCTATTGCCCGTCGATCGAGGACAAGATCGTCCGCTTCGGCGATCGCGACGGACACCAGATCTTTCTGGAGCCGGAGGGGCTCAACGATTCCACCGTCTATCCCAACGGCATTTCGACGTCTCTGCCAGAGGAAGTTCAGCTCGCGATCCTCGCCACCATTCCCGGGCTCGAGCGGGTGAAGATGGTCCGGCCGGGATACGCCATCGAATATGATCATGTCGATCCCCGCGAACTGGAGCCGACCCTGCAGACCCGGCGCCTTCCGGGTCTCTTCCTGGCCGGGCAGATCAACGGCACGACGGGCTACGAGGAAGCCGCGGCCCAGGGCATCGTTGCCGGCCTGAACGCTGCGTTGGCAGCGGGAGGGGCCGATCCGATCGTGTTCGACCGCGCTGACGGCTACCTCGGCGTGATGATCGATGACCTCGTGAACCGCGGCATCACCGAGCCGTACCGGATGTTCACTTCGCGGGCCGAGTATCGTCTGACCTTGCGGGCCGACAATGCCGACCAGCGGCTGACGGACAAGGGGATTGCCGTGGGCTGCGTAGGGCAGGCGCGTTCGCAGCGGCACGCGACGAAGATGACGGCGTTGGCGGCAGCGAAGTCGCTCGCGAAGTCTCTGGCGATCACGCCCAACGAAGCGGCCAGGCACGGACTGGCGCTGAACCGGGATGGTCATCGGCGCTCTGCTTTTGAGCTGCTGGCCTATCCGGAGATTGAATGGTCTACGCTGCGGGGCATCTGGCCGGAGCTCTCGGCCGTGGATCCGTCGATCGCAGTCCATCTCGAGATCGACGCCAAGTACGATGTTTATCTCAAGCGCCAGACCGCTGATGTCGATGCCTTCCGGCGCGACGAGGGCTTGGTCCTGACCGACATTGACTATGCTGACGTGCCGGGTCTCTCCAACGAAGCACGCTCAAAGCTGGAAGCGGCGCGTCCGCGGACCGTGGGGCAGGCGGGTCGGCTCGATGGCTTGACGCCAGCGGCGCTGGGAATCCTGGCGGCCTATCTCCGCCGTGAGGCTCGCCGAAAGACTTCGAAGGCAAGCGCATAGAATCTGTTTCACGTGAAACGCTGATGTAGGATGGGTGGAGCGCAGCGATACCCATCACGCAGCGTTCGATACTGATGGGTTTCGCTTCGCTCTACCCATCCTACAAATGCACCCTCCGAGAGCCCGCATGGCGAAAGCCGCCACCCAAATCCCCTCGCCTGTCCTGCGCGCCGACAAGATCGCGGCTTTGGCCCTCACCCCCGTCTCGGCCGAAACGGAGGCTCGGCTGGATCGCTATCTCGACCTGCTGCTGGAATGGCAGGCCAAGACGAATCTCGTTGCGCCCTCCACGCTTCCAAATCTTTGGACCCGCCACGTCGCTGATTCGCTCCAGCTCCTGAGCCTGGCGCCATCGGCGAAGGTCTGGGCCGATCTCGGCAGCGGCGGCGGATTTCCGGGGGTGGTGCTCGCTTGTGCATTGGCGGAAACGCCCGGCGCCAGCATTCACCTGGTCGAGCGCAACGCCAAGAAAGCTGCTTTCCTGCGCGAGGCGATTCGCGTCACCGGTGCACCTGGGACCGTGCATTTGGCTGACATTGGAGATATTGTGGATAGAATCGGAAGCCGCGTCGATTGCGTCACAGCACGGGCGCTGGCTCCGTTACATCAGCTGGTCGGTTACGCAGAACCCTTTGTGAGGCAGGGCGCAAAAGCTTTGTTTCTCAAGGGTCAAGATGTAGAGTCTGAATTGACCGAAGCTACTAAATATTGGAATATTGAACCGCGACTCCATTCCAGCCGAACGGGCGGGCACGGCTGGATCGTCGAACTCGATCGGATCGAGCGGCGCAACTCCTCCGCGATCACAGATGGCGATCGGGCATGAGCGAATTAGATCAGATATATCAAGAGGATAGGGATGAGACTCCACCGCCCCATCCGCGCATCCTGTCGCTTGCCAATCAGAAGGGCGGCGTTGGCAAGACTACCACAGCGATCAATCTTGGCACCGCACTCGCGGCAATTGGCGAGCGCGTCCTGATCGTCGATCTCGATCCGCAGGGCAACGCCTCCACCGGTCTTGGCATCGATCGCCGCAACCGCAACTGCTCGACCTACGACGTGCTGATCGGTGAAGCCCCGCTGCGCGAGGCGGTGGTGGCGACCGCGGTGCCGCGGCTGCATATCGCCTCGTCGACCATGGATCTGTCGGGCCTCGAGCTCGAACTCGGCACGACGCCCGGCCGTGCGTTCCGGCTGCGCGACGCGATCGCGGCGCTGAACAAGAATGCCGCGCCGGAGACCGACTACACCTATGTGCTGATCGATTGCCCGCCGTCGCTGAACCTTCTTACGGTCAATGCGATGGCGGCCTCGGACGCGATCCTGGTGCCGCTGCAATGCGAGTTTTTCGCGCTCGAGGGTCTGTCGCAATTGCTGCAGACGGTGGAGCAGGTGCGCTCGACGCTCAACCCGAACCTGTCGATCCACGGCATCGTCCTGACCATGTTCGACTCGCGCAACAATTTGTCGAACCAGGTTGTCGCCGACGTACGGCAGTTCATGGGCGGCAAGGTCTACAACACCATGATCCCCCGCAACGTGCGCATCTCCGAGGCACCGTCTTACGGCAAGCCGGTGCTGGTCTATGACCTGAAGTGCGTCGGCAGCGAAGCCTATCTCAAGCTTGCGACGGAAGTGATCCAGCGCGAGCGCGACCTGAGGGCGCATTAGTTCGCACGACGTCATTCCGGACGATCCGCGTGAGCGGATCGATCCGGAATTCCAACTTCGTTATTCCGGGTTCGCCTCTCGCGACGCGCCCCGAATGACGGCAGCGTCAACCGAATTCTGGTTGCGGAGTAGCTAAGTGAATCCAAGGGAGTTGGCGACGATGGCCGACGAGGCGCGTTCACGACTGGGTCGTGGTCTTGCAAGTCTGATCGGGGATGTCGGCGGCGAGGCCGCGCATGTCGAACGGCCGCGCAACCAGCGCAAGGTGCCGATCGAATTCCTCAAGCCAAATCCGCGCAACCCGCGGCGGACGTTTTCCGATACCGAACTCGGCGAACTCGCCAGCTCGGTCAGGCAGCATGGCGTGATCCAGCCGATCGTGGTGCGGCCGGTCAAGGGCACGCAGGATCGTTACGAAATCATCGCCGGCGAGCGCCGCTGGCGCGCCGCGCAACTCGCCAGCCTGCACGAGGTGCCGATCGTCCCCATCGAAGTCAGCGACTCTGACGCGCTCGAGATCATGATCATCGAGAACGTGCAGCGCGAAGACCTCAACGCGATGGAAGAGGCGCAGGGCTATCACGCGCTCGCGAACGAGTTCAAACGCAGCCAGGAAGACATCGCCAAGGAAGTCGGCAAGAGCCGCAGCCATGTCGCCAACATGATGCGCCTCACCAAGCTGCCGGCGGAAGTGCAGGCCTATATCGCGAGCGGTGAACTGTCGGCAGGCCACGCCCGCGCGCTGATCGGCGTGCCCGATCCGCTCACTGCGGCAAAGCGCATCCTCGCCGAGGGTCTCAACGTGCGCCAGACCGAAGCGCTGGCTCATGAGGAGGGCGTGCCGGAACGCAAGCCGCAGAAGGCGCGCGGCGGCGGTGGAGGCGGAGGGAGCAAGGCGAAGGATCCGGACACCATCGCGCTGGAGAAGCGCGTCAGCGACGCGCTTGGGCTGGCCGTGACCGTCAACCACCGCGATCCCGGCGGCAGCGTCCAGATCAGCTACCGCAACCTCGAACAGCTCGACGAGGTGATGCGAAGGCTGGCCAAGGGCGGGTGAGGCGACAGCCTCTCCGCGTCATTGCGAGCGGAGCGAAGCAATCCATTTGGCTGCTTGTGGAGGCATGGATTGCTTCGTCGCTATCGCTCCTCGCAATGACGGTGCCAAGTATCGTCCGCCTACCCCCGCCGCTTCGCGTTCACCGCGATCGAGAGCAGCGTGCGTTGCGCGATCGCCGATGCCAGCGACGTCTGCTTGCGCATGTCGAGCGCGGCGGTGCCGAGCTGGTCGATGACCGCGGCCAGCCGCGCCACGCTGAAATTGCGTAGCGCGATTTCGACCGCGCCCTTGCGCGAGAAATGCAGGCGCGGATATCCGCTTTCGAGCAAGGTCGAGACCGGCGTGCCTTCTGCGACCGCAAGCGCCGATTTGTGCAGCCATGCCGCCTGACGCTGCGCGGCGGAGATGATCACGCCGGGATAGGTGCCGGCGACCATTGCTTTTGCAAATTCGCTCTCGACCATCTCGGGCCTGCCGGCGAAGGCGCCGTCGACGATCGGGTCTAGCTTCAGCTCGGAGGCGTCGGAGACAACGGTCATGACATCGTCGAGCGCAATCTCGCCCTTGCCGTGGGCATAGAGCGCAAGCTTGCGCAGTTCGTTGCGCGAGGCCTGCCGGTCGCCGCCAAGCAGCGACATCAGCACCGCGCGTGCGTCGGCGGCGATGCGCAGACTGGAAGTCTTCAGTTCCTCGTCGATCAGCCGGGCGAGGTCGCGCTCGGTGTCGGGATAGCAGGCGATGGCGACCGCGGTCTTGGCGCGCTCGCAGGCCTTGCGAAGCGGCGATTCCGGTCGCAGCTCGCCCGCCTCGATCACGATCCGGCAATCCTTGACGGCAGAATCGGCCAGCGTGTCGACGCCGCTGGCAAAGCTTCGTGAGCCCGCGCGTACCCGGATCGCGCGGCGGCCGCCGAACATGGGTATTGTCATGGCCTCGTCGACCAGCCGCGACGGCTCGGCCGAGAGCTCATCGCCGTCCAGCCGCACCAGCGAGAAGGGATCGTTGGGGTCGTCCACGGCGGACGCTACAAGCGCGTCCGCGCGTTCCCGCACTAGGCCGGCGTCGGGACCGTACAGCAGGATGATGGGACGACCGGGATCGGGCCGGGCCAGAAAGGCGTCGATTTCTTTTCCGCGAAGCGCGACCAATTGAGGTCAGGTACCGGCGACGAAGAACGACGCCAGCCGGGTCTGGATGTTTTCCGCGATCTCCTGGGCGGCGCGATCCTCGGCGTCGCGGAAGGCGCGCTGGCGGGCGAAGCGCTGCAGATTGCCCGGAATGTCGTACGACACGCGGGAGAAAGTCGTCCCGGTCATGACGGATTTGTTGGTCGCAAGATCGATCAGATTGTACTGCGCCTCGATGCCGAAGTTTTCGCTCGACGGCAGCGCGGTCTTCGGGTCGAGCATCAGCGAGGAACGGTTGGTGTTAAATCGCAGCACCAACCGGTGGGTCGGCGGCATGCCGGTGGCAGTGCCGTAAAGCTTGAACGCCAGCGAGTTGCGGATCTCCACCTGGATCCTCGCATCGCGGGAAGCATTTGGCTTGTCGACCGGCGGAACTTCGACGCCCATCAGCTTTTCGCGCAGGCCGGGCGTGCCGTCGGTACGCTCGGCATACATCGGCTGGAAGCAGCCGGCCGTGAGCGCCGCCAGAGCGGCGACGGCGAACAGCCGAGCGGCGATCCGGAACCTAGCCAACGACATTCACGATCCTCATGGGAACCACGATTACCTTGCGGACGGCCTTGCCGCCGAGTGCGAGTTTTACCGCATCGAGCGCCAAAACGGCAGTCTCAATTTCCGGATTTTGGGCGACCCGTGGCACGGTAACATCACCCCGTTTCTTGCCATTGACCTGGACCACCAGCGTCACGGTGTCCTCAACCAGCAAATCGCGTTCGATTTGGGGCCAATCGGCCTCCGAAACCAACCCGGACTGGCCCAACACCGTCCAGCACTCCTCGGCGAGATGCGGCATCATCGGGGCGAACAGCTGGACGAGGATGACGGACGTCTCCCGGACCGACCAGGCCAGGTCCGGCGCGGGCTTGCCTTCCCGTGCCAGCACCTCGGCCAGTGCATTGGCGAATTCGCGGATCTGGGCGAGGCAGACATTGAAATGCAGCCGCTCGATCCCGGAAGAGACCTTGTCCAGCGCGCCATGCGCCGCCTTGCGCAGCGCCAGCGCGTCCGGGCCGAACGCGGCCGGTCGGGCCGCCGGTGCTGACTTGGCCAGTTCGGCGGATTCATTCACCAGACGCCACAGCCGCTGCACGAAGCGCGAGGCGCCCTGCACGCGCTCGTCGCTCCAGATCACGTCGCGGTCGGGCGGCGAGTCCGACAGCATGAACCAGCGCGCGACGTCGGCGCCGTAGGTCGCGATGATGTCGTCGGGGTCGACGGTGTTCTTCTTCGACTTCGACATCTTCTCGATCGGGCCGATCGTCACCGGCTCGTCGCCATAGATCATGCTGGCTCGGCGTTCGCTACCGACTATCTCGACCTTCACCTCGGCGGGCGTGACATAGGAGCCGTCCGCCTTCTGATAGGTCTCGTGCACCACCATGCCCTGCGTGAACATGCCGGCGAACGGCTCCTCGATGCCGATGTGGCCGGTGAGCTTCATGGCGCGGGTGAAGAAGCGCGAATAGAGCAGGTGCAATACGGCGTGCTCGACGCCGCCGATATACTGGTCGACCGGCATCAT
>DATCXE010000420.1:0-3349 GCA_036565985.1 Bradyrhizobium sp. | reverse complement strand
AGAACGCGTCGATCAGCAGGCCTCGTTTGCCGCCCGACAGGGAGACCGCAGCAAGCCGGTTGCCCTTGGGCGGATCGGCATGGACGAAACATTCGGTGGTCTCGATCAATTCATCCAGCCCGCGCACGCGAATCACGCCTTCGCGGGTCGAAATCGCGTCGAAGGTTTCGATCGAGCCGGCGAGCGCGCCGGTGTGGGCCATGGCGGCGGCGCGGCCGCCTTCGGAGGCCCCGAGCTTGAGCGCGATCACAGGCTTGCCGGCGGCGCGGGCCGCCTTGCAGGCCTCGCGGAACACCTTGGTGTTACGGACGCCTTCGAGATAGACCACGATGACACGGATCGAGGGATCGGCGGCGAAGTAGGCCATCAGGTCGGGCGTCTCGAGGCCGGTCTCGTTGCCGGTCGTGACCATGTAGCCGACGCCGACGCCGCGATCTTCCAGCGTCTGGCGGATCGCCATCACGATCGCGCCGGATTGCCCGACGATTGCCACCGGGCCTGCTTCCATGGTGACGATGCGGTCGTCGATATTGGTGAACAGCTTTTCGCCGGCGCTTAAGTTTCCCAGACAATTCGGGCCGGTGACCGCGAGGCCGGTTTCGCGCACGGCCTCCTTCAATTCGACTGCCAGCCGCTGGCTGTCCTCGTCCTGCAACTCGCTGAAGCCCGAGGTGACGATGGTGGCGGAACGCGCGCCGGCGGCGGCGGCGTCGCGGATCACCTGCACCGCAAAACGCGCCGGCACCAGCACCAGCACGTGATCGGGCTTTTCGGGGAGGCTGGTGAAATCCTTGTAGCAGGGCACGCCCCAGATCGTTTCGCGCTTCGCATTGACCGGAAACAGCCCGCCTTCGAACTTGTACTTGATAAGGTTGTTCCAGATGCGCTCGGCATAGTTGCCGGGCTTGTCGGTGGCGCCGACCAGCACGATGTTGCGCGGGTGCAGCATTGCATGGATGCGTTTGACGATGTCGCTGGCGTCAGGCGAAGGCGACCATTTTTCGATCGTGTGCGATGCGGTGCTTGCCTGAGCTTCCATGAACGTCCCTTGCTCGGTTGTATCCTTTGGCCGTGGCCATCGAGAACGATCGCCGCGCCATGAGTGCCTTTTGATTGAGCCCTTTCTATTGAGACTTGGCGATGGTGGCAACACGCGTGGTGCGGACAGCGCCATTCGCTCTGCGCACGATATCCCGGCTCGCGGAGAATTCAGTGCGAACCGGGCATTGACCCGTCTTTGGAAACGGGTCCGATCATCGTGGCATGGAGGAGGTACCGCTCCGGTCCCGGCGTGAGCGCGTCGAACGGCCAGCAGGTCGACAGCACCAGTTCATGACCGCCCGCGAGCGGATCGATTCCGGAGGCATCGAAACGCACGACCGAGGTTGAGTCCGCGCGGTAGCGGAATTTTTGGCCATCGCTTCGCGTCACGTCGATCTCGTCGCCGATGACGATGTTCCTGAGGAAAGAGAAGTGCGTGTCGCGATGGGCCGAATAGACGGCGACGCCGGCCTCTCCTGCATCGGGCGTGCCCTCGACATGCCCCGGACCGAAGGCGAGCGCCTGGCCGCTGCTGCCTGATAGCACGATGGCGCTGGCATGGATACGCTTCACCTCGATGCGCGCGACCGGCCAGGTGTCCGCCCACGACCATGGCTTTGTCTCGCGCCCGGTGACGATGGTTTTCGTGAAAGCGCGTTCAAGCAGCACCTGTGCGACCAGCGCCTTGGCGTGGATGTAGGCGCCTTGGCCGAACAGGATCAGGCCGGCGAGGGCGAGAAGGAGAGGAAGGATGAAGCGGGGCATTGTGTTGGATCCTTCCGTCATTGCGAGCGGAGCGATCTTGCACCGTCATTCCGGGGCGATGCGAAGCATCGAACCCGGAATCTCGAGATTCCGGGTTCACGCTTCGCGTGCCCCGGAATGACGGCGCGTGTCGGAAAAAAGCAGCGCGCGCGGCCCTTGGGAGGCAGGTGGAAGCCGCGCGCGCTCTTGAAGGAGGAGGTTGGGGGAGGCCTCCTCCTTTCAGTCGACGTCATCCTAGTGACATCTGACGTCGGCGATTGAACCCGAACAGGATCAGGCTGACCGAGAGCAGGATCACACCTGCGATCAGTTTCAGCTCGGCATCGGTCGCCGTCTTCGGCAGCTTGACCGTGTCGGGTATCGGCGTGACCACGGGCTGCGCGCGCTTCAATGCAGCGAGCTTGACCTGCGCATCGTCTGCATCCGCGCGCCGCTCCGTCGGCGTCGCCGGCAACTGCGGGCGCTCGCCGAACACTTTTGCGAAATCCCATCCCGCTGGCAGGTTGATCGGCAATTCCGAGACCTTGAGCGGCTCGCCTTGCGGACGGCTCGGGGTCTTGTCGACCGCGACCAGGCTGGTCAGCCGCGTCACCAACTGGTGCTCCAGCGCCAGCGCAAGGATCCTCTTGTCGGCATCTTCCGAACTGGCCTGCCGCGTGGTGCGGGCGACCTCGGCATCCGCGATCTTGCGGCGAGCCCATAGCTTGGACAGGCCCTTGCCTTCGGCCGCATTCGCCAGCGGCAGCGTGACGACCCAGGGGCGGTCGCCGATGCGGCCCTTGATCTCGACCGAGCCCGCGAGCTTGTCGAGCTTCGCCGCCAGAACCAGCGGCTCGTCGCGATAGAGGTCGGGGATCGTTGCCGGCGTGATGTCGGCTGCAGCGTCGGAGAATTTTGCCGTGAGGTTAGTCACCGCCGGATTCTCAAGCCTGGCAAACAGGCCGCGCATGCGTTCTTCCACCTGTTCGACCGAACCGATATGGGTGAAGCTGCCGCGGCCGAGTTCGGCAGCGCGCGTCATCAGATAGGTGTTCGGCGCCGAGCCGATGCCGACCATGAAGATTCGCGAGCGGCCGCGCAGCGCGTTGATAGTTTCGAACAATTGCTGTTCGTTGCCGATCGCGCCGTCGGTCAGGAACACGACCTGGCGGACGTAGTTGGCATCGCCGGCGTTGTCGGAAAGCGCGGCGCGCATCGCCGGCACCATTTCGGTGCCGCCCTCGGCGCGCAGCGCGCCGACGAAATCGGTGGCGCGACCAACGTGTTCCCTGTCGGCCGGCACGGCCCCCGGGAACAACAAGTCCATGGTGTGATCGAACCGGATCACGTTGAAACGGTCGCCGGGCTGCAGGCGGCCCAGCGCGTAGATCAGGCTGGCCTTGGCCTGGACGATCGAGGTGCCGCCCATCGAGCCGGAATTGTCGATCACGAAGATGACTTCGCGCGGCAGCGGTTTCTGCTGCGCCTGCTCGACCGAAGGCGGCGTGACGAAGGCGAGCAGATAGTCGCTGTCGCCGACGTGCTCGCGAAACAGCCCGACCGA
>DATCXE010000406.1:0-10076 GCA_036565985.1 Bradyrhizobium sp. | reverse complement strand
CTATTGGCGGGGACGGAGCCGCGCCTGGGTCGAAATGGCCCGGAAACGAAAGCGGAAGCGCAAGTCTAGCGCATTACTTTCCGGAGTTTCGATGTCGCACTTGGGCCGCTTGTGGCCGCTGGCAGTCATCAAAGTTGCGGCGGGCGACGTTCGCTTTCGGGGGTAAAGCGGACGAGCCCTCACCCCGACCCAAGGTCGGCAAGTGACCCTGAACGGACATTAGGTCGTTGGTGGCCTGTGCAGATGCGGTGACCGAATTGGCCTCTCTGCTGTGTTGCTGCGCGAACGTCGCGGCCATCTCGTTTGTAGATGCGGAGATCATACGATGGGGCCGCTGCTAGAGGTGGCGGAGCACGGCGCTCGATACCGGGCTGACGCATTTGATCTATATCAACGCGCCGATCGCTCCGTGGCACCAGTCAAAAAGGGTAACGCTAGGTGCACGGGTTCGCTGGCTGGGAGCGCGGATGGCTGAAGCAACTTTGGGCAACGCAAGGTTCTTTCGTCGAAGTGGACCATATTCGCTTGCAACTGTTGTGAGTACGGCACGCGGGGTTGCGGATGAACTCGAACTGCTCCTTGCAGGTGTGGCCCCCCTGCAAACGGCTGGCTCGAATGAAGTGAGTTTTCTGGACAATCGGCGTTATGCGTCGGCACTCGATCGGACATCGGCCGGTGCTGTGATTGTGCATCCTGATATGGCAGCGCGAGTGCCTGCTGGGACAGTGGCGATCCGAACCACCGAACCGTACGCGGCATGGGCGCGCGTTGCTGCACTCTTCTATCCCTTGCCTCCAGCTTCTCCCGGTATCCATCCGTCCGCAATTGTCGCAGAGGGGGCGCGTGTCGATCCGTCTGCGGAGGTCGGGCCGCTGTCCGTGATTGAGGCCGGAGCAGAGATAGGAACAAGCTGTCGGATCGGTCCTTGCGCGGTTATCGGCAGTGGCGTCATTGTCGGTCGGGACTGCCGGATCGGCGCACATGTGAGTCTAAGCCATGCGCTTCTGGGAGCACGTGTTTACGTCTACCCCGGCGCGCGGATCGGACAGGAAGGGTTTGGATTCGCCTCCACCACAGATGGATTTCTATCTGTTCCCCAGCTTGGGCGAGTCATCCTTGAAGACGACGTCGAAGTGGGTGCGAATAGCACGATTGATCGGGGATCATCGCGAGACACGTTGATCGGCGCCGGCTCCCGTCTCGATAACCTCGTCCAGATCGGCCACAATGTTATCCTCGGCCGGTGTTGTGTCATCGTCGCACAGGTCGGTATTTCGGGTTCAACTGTGCTTGAGGATTTCGTTCGCGTCGGGGGACAGGCGGCAATGGCCGGACATCTTCGGATCGGTCAAGGCGCGGAGATCGGAGCGCAGGCGGGCGTCATTTCGGATGTGGATGCAGGCGCGAAAATGCTTGGCAGCCCTGCTCAGGCAAAAAGAGATTTCTTCCGACAAATTGCCATGCTCAAGAGGATGGTAAAGGGAAAAGCATAAGACGGCTTGTGCAAGAGCGGCATGGGAGCATCGCGCTTGCAGTTCCATTGTTGGCACCAAATAAACACGCCCGCGGATACCCCCATGTCCGATGTTCGGGGATAGTGTTGAAATGTCTTCAGTGACGCAAAAAGATACTTTTGCAACACTATTGCTGAACTCAAGTTTCGATGAGGACCCGAAACGTACCTTGATGGTGCAAAGTTCGATTCCGTGAGATCGTTACGAACCGCTTCGCCCCCCGGCGCCCGTGACCTCTTTCGGATACGTTGCTACGGAGACTAGCGGCACCCATGGAGGACCGCCACGTGCGTTTGCTGTCCAATCTGCTTCAACGTTTCATCCGGCATGGCACTCTGCGCGTCCGCGATGCCGAGGGGAAGGTCCATGTTTTCGGCGAACGCCTGCCCGGGCCCGACGTCGCCATCCACCTCCACGATCGCCGGCTCTACACCAAGCTGTTCATCAATCCGGAGCTATACGCCGCTGAAGCCTACATGGACGGCAGTCTGACGCTGGAGGACGGTGCCGCAATCCATGATTTTCTGCTGCTGTTCTCGGTCAACCGCGCCGGGCTTTATTCGTACGGCTCACATAAGCTGATGCGGCGGGTGTGGCGCGGCTTGCGCCGCTGGCATCAGGCCAATCCGATCGGGCTTGCCGCCGCTCATGCGCGCCACCACTACGACATCTCGACCGAGCTTTACCGCCTGTTCCTCGACGATCAAATGCAATACTCCTGCGCCTATTTTCGAGACCCCGAGCACGAAACGCTCGAACAGGCGCAGCGCAACAAGCTGATCCACGCCACCAGTAAGCTGCAAATAAAGCCCGGCATGACGGTCGCCGAGATTGGCTCCGGCTGGGGCGGCTTCGCCATTCATCTGGCGCGCGAAACAGGCGCACATGTCACCGCGGTTAATGTTTCGCCCGAGCAGATCAGGACAGCACGAGATCATGCCGAGGCCGCCGGCGTCTCCAATCGCGTCTCGTTTCGCGAGTTGGACTATCGCCAACTCACCGGTCAGTTTGACCGAGTGGTTTCGGTCGGCATGATGGAGCATGTCGGCATCGGTCATTTTGATGAGTATTTCCTGAAAATCCGCGAGCTCCTGACGCCTGACGGCTATGCCTTCATCCATTGCATCGGCCGGATGTCGCAGCCCGGCACCACCGGCCCCTTCATCCGCAAATACATCTTTCCTGGCGCCTATGTGCCGGCGCTATCCGAGACCCTCGCTGCCACGGAGCGCTGCGGCCTGTGGTGCGATGATATGGAAGTGCTGCGACTGCATTATTACTACACGGTGAAACACTGGCGTGAGCGCTTCGCCAAAAATAGAACTCGGGCTGCAGCGATCTACGACGAGCGGTTCTGCCGGATGTGGGAATTCTATCTCGCCGCCGTCGAACTCGAATTCCTGCATGGCTCTCACATGGTGTTTCAAATTCTGCTGTCGACCAAACGCGATGCGGTACCGATCACGCGCGATTTTATGATCGACTTCGAGCGGGCAGCCTGGGCGCGCGCGCAGACGGCCGGCAAGGGCGCCGACTCAACATTTCACCGACCTTGCTGATGCGCGTCGAGGTGATCGAATAGGTCGGCCAATCACTTCCGGTAATGGCCCTTCTCGGACATGCGCAACCCGGCTGCCGATGTCCGCTGCTGAGCATTATCGAGACATAGCCTTCAACCGATCTTCACGACCTCTCGATCGAAACTCGAACTGGATGCCAGGCCGACTGGCGGGCGTGACGACTGCAGGATACTGATCGTTCGCCCTTACGCGCTCTGCGCGGTCTTCACGACCACGACCTTGTCGTCATGCGCTGCGGCAGGGGCCTCCGCTGCGATCTCCTGGCCGGCGTGCCGCTTGAGATAGTCGCGCCGCAGGGCGATCTCGTCACGCACGAATTCATAGCCGAGCTTGAAGGTGTCGAGCCCGTCGCTGGAGACGCTGCCGTCGCGCAGTCCGATCACCACACCCCGCAGGACGGTTTCCAGTTCGTCCTGGAGTTCGTCGAGGGCGTCGGCGGATTTGGCGTACTTCACGCGCTCGCCGATATCGAGGATGGCGGTCGCAAGCTCGCTCGCCTTCTCCGGCGCGATGCGCGTGATCTTGGCGTAGATGGCGGCAAAGATCGTGCCGATGATGCTCAGCGCCGCCAGCGCGAAATACATCAGGTCGCTGTAACGCTCGACGAAGGATTTGATCTCGTCGTTGATGTATTCGGCAGCGCCCGGATGCGCCACGACGAAGGCATCCTTGTCGGTCGCCGCCGGCTCGATCCTGGAGGCGAAGCCGCCCTCGAAGGCGAGATCGGCCTTGTTCTCGTAGATGATCCGCGCGAGGTCGCTCACCGTCGTGGTCGGGAGCCTGGACTGCGCGACCAGCAGCCACTCCAGCCCGATCGTATCGAGGTCTTCCTCGGGCACCGCAGGCGAGGCCGAAAGCATGCCGGTCGCCACCGTCTCTTCGGAAATGGCGGGATTTTTCCTGGCGATCGCCTTCGCCGCATCGATCGCATTCAGCGTGAAGCCGCCGCGCCTTGCATATAGCTCGTAGCTCTTGTCCTTCACGATCTGCGAGGCGTGCGCGACCTTGATCACGGCGCTGAAGCCGGAAGCGAACAGCTTGTCGAAGGTCGAGCCCGGCGGCGCCATCTGGACCCGTGCCGCTGCGTCAGGGCTGTCCGAAAGCTCGAGAATATTGCGGACCAACGCGGCACTGCTCTCGCTGTCGGCGATGACAGCGATCTTCCTTTTCTTCAGATCCGCGATGGTCTTGATCTTCTTGCCGGCCGGGCTGATCAGGAGAAACACGTCGCGTTCGAGGATCGCAACCGCACGGGCGCGGGGCGGGATCTTGGCGTCGGTGCGCAATATCGCAAGGCTGGCGTCCTTGCGGTCGAACTGCTGGAGCGCCTTCGCGTTGTCGGCGTTGGGCACGATCCTGAGCCGCAGCCGCGATGAATTGTTCTTCAGCACGGTGGCGAGCCGCGTCGCGAAGCGTGCTTCGGGGCCGCTGGCGTCGCCGACGGCAAAGACCAGCGTTTCGGAATTGCGCAACCAGACCCGGCCAGCCCACACCGTTGCCGCCGTCAGGATCAGGGTCAGAATTGAAAACAGCAGGATCTGCGTGCGGTTGCTCTTGACGACGCGTGAACCGCGCTGCGGCATTTCAGGATACGGCGTTGGCGCTTCAGCACTCATGGCTCATACCCGGGGTCGGAGACGGCCGGCCGCCAATCCGGCGCCACTGGTCGTTCCTATTAATTCGTAAATATCTAGAAAAGAACGATAATTTCGCCTGGACGGCATGATATCCCGCTGCCGTCGGATTGCAAACCGCCCGGCGCCGGTAACGTTACTTGCGGCCGGCTGTTTGCTGCCGCCGCGGTATCGCAGTTCAGCCACACCGCGCGATTTTTGAACTACTCACAGGTGCATTCCGCTTCGGGGGATGTCATAAATGACGGCAACGTTCGAGACTTCCGGGTTTGAAAACAAGATTGCGCTGACAGCCTGGACCCCGGTTTTTTCGCCACCCCTTCTGTCCCAATAAAGGGCGTCAGCTTTGTTGTTTCCTTCGATGTCGTCGTCGGTCCCGGTTGGTGCGCTGGTGGGATGGATGTTGCTTCTCACGGTGAAGCACGTCATCGCGGATTTCATGCTGCAGACTTCCTGGATGGCGATCGGCAAGGATCAGAAAACCGGCTGGGCGCTGCCGCTGCTGGCGCATTGCCTCGTCCATTTCGCGGTGGCGATGGCGTTCATCCTGATCGTCGCGCCGCGGTTCTGGTTCGTCGCCTTGATCGACTTCGCCATTCACATCACGGTCGATCGCCTCAAGGGTATCATCGCGTCGTCGTTCGGCGTCACGCTGGAGCAGGCGCATCCATGGTTCTGGACGTTGATCGGCGTCGATCAGGCGCTGCACCACCTGACCGGTTTCGGCCTTGCGATCTTCATGGCGGCGAACTGATCCCGGCATCATCTTGCTCGGCCCACCATGCCCGCCAGATCCGGTCGGCGACGGTGTCGAAAAAACGCCGGGCATTGGCGCAGGTCCGAAATGGTGAATGGCAGGTGCATCGATTGATTCGGGCGCCGTGCGGGCAGGAGGTCCGATCCTACAGCAGGCGCCCGGCGGCGGCGAAGTTCCGATTCGGCTGTGGCTGGCAAGACACCCCGGACACTACTGTCTCCATTGGTTAACCTTTCATTAGAATATTGCATTGCATCTTCCGGACAGGGAGAACCGCAATGTTTTCAAGCCGCGACGCATTTGAGAATGATTTTTGTCCGGTCCGGGATGAATTGCTCGGCGAGATGTACCGCGCCAATGCCAACGGGCTGCCGCTTCTGGTGGAAAGCGTTTCCTCCGATGTCCGCGCCATGCTGGCGCTGTTCTGCTACCGCCGCAGCCATCTCCATGCGCTGGCCATTGCGATCGCAGGAAGCTGCACCGAACGCGAACTGATCCATTTCGGCGGACGCGTCGGTTCCACGCTCTACGCGCTGTCGCGCGAGCCGTCCGCGCGCTCGGCGCCGTCGTCCTCCTACGGCAGCCGCAAGCCGATCACACTGTCGACCAAGCCGCTTTCGACCTTCAAGCCGATCGAGGATGAGGTTGACGACGAGGATCTCGAAGCGGTGACGGCGTAAGGTCGGCGCCTACCCCTTTCTGTCGTCCCTGCGAACACGAACGCAGGGACCCATAGCCACCGGCCGTGGTTATTGCAGAAGGTGTCAGCCAGATTGCCTGATTGATGAATCACGCGGTATGGGTCCCTGCGTTCGCGGGGACGACGGGAAGCAACCCGTGCCGCTTGCGCGCCATCGCGCACTCGACATCGCCGGGCATGCAGGTGCGGCATACTTCCGGCCGCATGGCGTAGATCACGCACGACGTCGTCTCGCCGACCTTGCCTGACAGCGCCGAGCAGCGGTCGCCCTCGCAGCGCATTCCCGACTGCCGCTCATTGACGAACTCTTCCGGAATCAGCTCGAGCGCCGCATCTTCCTCGACGGTGAAGCGCGGCCAGTTCGACGAATAGCTGCAGCAGGCGCCGCAGGTCTGGCAGGGGCTTTCGATGGCGATGGTCATGCGGGTCGTTTAACGGGGAATGCCGGGCTTCGCGAGAGGAAACGCAAGCCGATCACGTGTCCTTCGGCGCCTCCCAGACCAGGCTGCGCCGCCATTTTGCCCGCAACAGGTCGCGCCGTTCCGGATATTTTTCGTCGTGATAGACCGCTTCGACGACGCGGTCGGTGCGGAAACTGCGGAAATCCTTGCGCAGTTCGCACCACGCCGCAAGGATCCGCACCGCTTCGTGATAGCCGACCGCGATCGGCCAGATGGTGCGCCGGCTGTCGCGGCCATGCTCGTCGCGATAGTTCAGCGTGATCTTCTTGCCTTCGTGGATCTGCGTCCGTGTCCGAGCCATGTCGATGCGGTCGGGCTCCCGGTTCCAGGCCCGCCGGGCGCGGCTGGCGGGTTCCAGCACGAATGGCCGCAAGCGCTCGGGCACGGTCTCGGCGACCTTCGCCATCAGGTCCTGCGCGGCGCGCGCCAGCGCGGGATCGGCGTGGCCGACCACCCATTGCGCGCCGAGCACGCAGGCCTCGATCTCGTCCGGCGTCAGCATCAGTGGCGGCAGGTCGAATCCCTTTTCCAGGATGTAGCCGACGCCGGCTTCGCCGCGGATCGGCACCCGCTGTTCGATCAGGGTCGTTATATCGCGGTAGATGGTCCGCTTCGAGGTCTCCAGCTCGGCGGCGATGGCGTCCGCCGTCAGGGGTTTGCGGGTGCGCCGGAGCACCTGAATGATCTGAAACAGCCGGTCGGCGCGTCGCATGGTTCGTCTCTTTTCTAGAAGGCGCCTGCCCGATGCTGACAGCATGTTGGCAGCAGGGGGTGGGTATACCGGGACAACACTCAAATGAAGGGAATTTGTCCATGACGATTTTCAGCGAATCCGGCTTCCGGGGAAGCCGCCTGCCTCTCGTCAGCGCCCAGGCCTTCGCCCTGGAACAGCTGGTTTCCATCCACTCGACCACCATCGATATGCGCTGGGCGATGGTCGAACTGGCGTGGCGTTCGTTCACCGGAATGTGTGCGTTTGCGCACGGGCAGTTGGTCGCGTGGGTTCGGAGGGACCGTACACCACGGGCAGAGGAGGGGCAGGGCCGGCACTGCTGCTGCTGACACCATGGTGGCAGCAGGGGGACGCTAGCGTCGGACGCGCTTTTGAAGAGATCGGGAGACCTTTGATGATTACCCTCTACGGCTTCGGCGCCGGGTTTGGCCTGCCGGAAATCAGTCCGTTTGTGACCAAAACCGAGGTCCAGTTGAAGATGGCCGGCATTGCCTACCGCAAGGAGAAGGCAAAACCGCCGGCCTCTCCCAAGGGGCAGTTGCCCTATATCGTCGACGAGGCCGAGACCATCGCCGATTCCACCTTCATTCGCGCGCATCTCGAAGCCAAATACGGTTTCGACTTCGACGCGCCGCTGAGCCTGCAGGCGCGCGCGCAGGCCTGGGCCTTCGAGCGGATGATCGAGCACCATGTCTACTGGGCGCTGATCGGCGCGCGTTGGGTCGATGCCGACAATTTCGCCAAGGGGCCGTCGCATTTCTTCGATGGCGCACCGGCGCATCTGCGCGAGAAGATGCGCGAGGACGCCCAGTTCCGGGTGGCCGAAAACTATCTGCTGAGCGGCCTCGGCCGCCACGCGCCGGAAGAGGACGTCGATCTCGCCGTCCGCTCGCTGTTTGCGCTGTCGGTCCAGCTTGGCGACAAGTCGTTCCTGATGGGCGAGACGCCGTGCGGCACGGACGCCACCGCCTTCGGCGCGCTCGCCGGAATCCTGACGCCGTTCTTCGAATCTCCGCTGCGCCAGCGCACCGAGCAATTCGCCAACCTCACCGCCTATGTCGACCGGATGATGCTGCTGTATTATCCGGAATTCGCCTGGTCGCCGGTGCAGCAGGCCGCCTAGTTCACCGGAGCCGGCTGGCCCTTCGATGCGGCCAGTTCGGCTTCGAGCTCGGCGATGCGCCCGTCGCGCACGGCCAGCGCCTGCGCGACGTCGGCTGCATCGAACTTCTGCGGGATGTGCTGCGGGCAGTTGGTGTCCCACGCCGAAATCCGGAACAGAATCACCTGCTCGGGCCGCGCCTTGTAGCCTTGCGGCATCAGCGATTTCGTCAGCGCAGGATCGTCGTCGACCACGCGCGCCTCGCCCCAGATCTTCACGCGCCGTCGGTGAGCGTAATCCATCACGAAAATATGCGCCTTCGGATTCTCCGAGAGATTGCCTTGCGTGATGTATTGCCGGTTGCCGCTGTAGTCGGCAAACGCGATCGTGTTCTTGTCGAGGATCTTGATGAACCCCTTCGGCCCCCCGCGATGCTGGATGTAGGGCTGGCCGTCGGCCGTGGCGGTCGCGAGATAGAAGCTGTTGGTCTCGCCGAGGAAGCCCGCGAGATTCTCATCGATCTCGGTGCGCCAGCCGCCGCGCTGCTCCATGCCCGCATAGCCCTCGCGCGAGCCCTTGCGGGCCTGGATCGCCTTGACCGCGGGGGTGAAGGCGACATCGCTGGAATAGCTGTGAACGTCTGACATCCGAGCCTCCTAAAATTCGGGGCGCGCCAACCGGGCCGTCCTTGGCTTACAAAGTGGATCATTCCATAATTTAAACAATTCCATGGATTGACACTTCACTGTTGCGGAATATGAAATAATGGCATGGATCGTATCGACGCCATGCAGGCCTTCGTCGCCGTCGCGGACCTGCAGGGGTTCGCCCCCGCCGCGCGCAAACTCGGCCTGTCGCCCTCGAACGTGACGCGGCTGATCGCGGCGCTGGAGCAGCGTCTCGGCGCCCGGCTGCTGCAGCGAACCACGCGCCAGGTGGCGCTGACGGATGCCGGCGCGCGTTATCTGGAGCGCGCCCGCCGCATCCTCGCCGACGTCGAGGAAGCCGAAAGCTCGGCCCAGGACGAGCGCACCCGGCCGGGCGGAAGGCTGGTGATTTCAGCCCCGATCGGCTTCGGGCGGCTCCACGTCAGCCCGGTGGTGTCGGCCTATCTGAAGCGCTACCCGGAGGTTTTTGTCGAACTGCGGCTGTCGGATCGCATGATCAACCTCGTGGAAGAGGGCGTCGACCTCGCGATCAGGATCGGCCACCTCCCTGATTCGACGCTGGTGGCGCGTCACGTCGGCGAGATGCGGCGGATCGTGGTGGCCTCACGGGATTATCTTGCGCGGCGCGGCGAGCCGAAGACGCCGGCCGCGCTCGCCTCTCACGACACCATCCAGTTCGGCGCCATGACCGCGGTCCCGGACTGGCGCTTCGTCGAAGATGGCCGCGAGGTTCGCGTCGCGACCACGCCACGTTTCTCCAGCAACAGCGCCGATGCCGCGATCCAGTATGCGGAAGCGGGCGGCGGGTTGACCCGGGTACTGGCGTATCAGGCGGCCGAATCGCTGAAAGCCCGTCGGCTCCAGATCGTGCTCGCCGCGTTCGAGCAGCCGGCGCTGCCGATCCACATCGTCTATCCGACGTCGCGG
>DATCXE010000397.1:0-9990 GCA_036565985.1 Bradyrhizobium sp. | reverse complement strand
GGCCGAGCCGGTCGCGCCGCCGGTTGCGCCGGAAACGCCGCCTGCCCGTCCGTCCCGCAGCGAGACCCCCGGACCCGCTCCCGCGCCTGCACCGGTCGCTGCGCCCTCGAAGAGCGGCTTTGAAAATCTCGAAGACGAGATGGCATCGTTGCTGGGCCGTCCGAAGAACCCTTCGTGAGGCCGTCGGCATTTCCGCGTAGAGTTTTATTTTTTGCAGCCCTGATAGCCGCCGGATCGCTCACCGATCCGGGGTTGGCGCAGGACATCAGCATCAATCTCGGCCAGGGTGGCGGCGGCGTCACCGAGCGCGCGATCCAGTTGATCGCGCTGTTGACGGTGCTCTCGATCGCGCCGTCGATTCTGATCATGATGACGTCGTTCACGCGGATCGTCGTCGTGCTCTCGTTGCTGCGCACCGCGCTCGGCACCGCGACCGCCCCGCCCAACTCCGTGATCATCGCGCTCGCAATGTTTCTTACCGCGTTCGTGATGGGCCCGGTGCTGCAGAAATCCTATGACGACGGCATCAAACCCCTGGTCGCCAACCAGATCGGCGTCGAGGAAGCGCTGCAGAGGGCCTCGATACCGCTGCGCGGCTTCATGCAGAAGAACGTCCGCGAGAAGGACCTGAAGCTGTTCCTGGACCTCTCCGGCGAACCGCCGCCGGCGACGCCGGAAGACCTGTCGCTGCGGATCCTGGTCCCCGCCTTCATGATCTCCGAACTGAAGCGCGCCTTCGAAATCGGCTTCCTGCTGTTCCTCCCTTTCCTCATCATCGACCTCGTGGTCGCCTCCGTCCTGATGTCGATGGGTATGATGATGCTGCCGCCGGTCGTGGTGTCACTGCCGTTCAAGCTGATCTTCTTCGTGCTGGTGGACGGCTGGTCGCTGGTGGCCGGAAGCCTGGTGCAGAGCTATGGCGGCGGGTAACAAGCTACCCAAAGACGGTATTGTGTCAGCAATATTGACTTATTTCCTCCGCATTTTTCCGGAGGTTTTGCTGCCGGTTTGCCCCGGAAATTTAAGTCTGGATTAGTTCCTTCATGACAAAACGGGAGGGGCTTCTTCTCAATGAGCGCACTCACCGGGTCGGGAATATGGCAGGGCAGTCGATCGGCGACATGGACGTCGAGTACGCGACGACGATCGCCGACCGCGCCATACGGTTGATGTCGCAGCAGTCCGTTCCATCCACCCCGAACAATTTCGCGGTCTGGTTCGAATACTGCATGGGCAATTCGGTGCCGCTGCGCAAGACCATCGACATCCTGATCGCTGGCAAGCGCAAGTTCGATAACGCGACCAACCACGAACTCTACATCACCTACATATCCCCGCACTCTCCCCCAAACCCGCTGGCGGGTCTTCCGGAACAATTGAGCAGCCTGATCGCCTGCGCCCAGCAGTTTCTCAATACGGCCGTCACCGACAACCGCACGCAGATCAAGGCGCTCGGCGAAGTCTCTTCACAGGCCGCGACGTCGGCCGATCCGAAACCGATCATCGCCAAGCTCGTCGACGAACTGTCAAAGGCGACGGCGCGCGCGTCCGCGCTGGAGGCGAACTTCGCCGCCACCTCGGAGGAACTGGACACGATCCGCGACTCGCTGAAGGCTGCCGAGCAGCGCTCCAACACCGATGCGCTGACCGGGCTGGCCAACCGCCACTCGATGGACGAGTTTCTGCGCCAGGCCCAGATCGACGCGATGGAGAAGGACGAGGCACTCAGCGTTTTCCTGATCGACATCGATCACTTCAAGAAGTTCAACGACGATTACGGTCACCAGGTCGGCGACCAGGTGCTGCGGCTGGTCGCCAAGGTCCTGCAGGAAGGTGTCCGCGAAGTCGATCTCGCCGCGCGCTATGGCGGCGAGGAATTGATTGCGGTGCTTCCAGGCGCCGATCTCCAAACGTGCGCGTCAGCGGCCGAGCGTATCCGCCGCCGCATTGCCGAAGCCAAGCTGACCCGCCGCGCAACCGGCAAGGAGATCGGCAGCATCACGGTTTCGATCGGAGTGGCGCAATTCCGGCTGGCTGAATCCGCCGAAGCGATGATCGAGCGATGCGACCGCGGCCTTTACAAGGCCAAGCGGACGGGCCGCAATCGCACCGTGACGGAACTCGACCTCGAACACGAGCCCGAGGCCGGCGCTGCCTAGCCAGAGCCTTTTCCCGCTCGATCGACCACCAGCCTGCCCCATTTGCACGGTAAGCGAATGATCGCCGTGCCGGGCTGATGCCCGGAACCAATCCGGGCCGTCGCAGCTTATCTCCGATGCCTCAATGCCAGGAGTATTCCATGAAAATCGCGGGGATGATTATGGCTGCAACCGCAGCCCTCAGCATCATCGGTTCGTCGGCGTTTGCCCAGCAAATGCGCACGGGAATGGTGACCAGGATAGATCGGATCAGCGGCACCATCTCGATCAAGGATGTTCCTGACGGCACCGTCGGCGCGAACACCAATCCTGCGACCGAGGAATTCAAGATGCAGGATGGCGCGCGGCTGAACGAACTGCATGCCGGCGACCGCGTCACCTTTGCCGTGAGCGAGTCGGCGGGGACCAAGACCATCACGAAGATCGACAGGAAGTGAGATAGCGTCGAAGCCGCATTCTGTTCTGGATGCCGGCTTCGACCGGACGAACGAGGCCCGGATCGCCCGAAGAAAAAGATGACCTTTCATCAGGATGTCATCCAGCATTCGGGCCTCCGGACGTCGAAATCGGAACGGCGACCCGCGGCGCTGCTCTTCGCAACGCTCGCGCCACGTTCTAGCGTGGGGGTGTCCGTTCGAGCGAGGCGCGAATTTCGGCGACGGTCTCGTCGCAATATTGATTCAGCTTCTGGAATTGCTGCTCCAGCGCCCGGAGCTTCCAGGCGCGCTTCGCCTGCCCCTCCCGGTCGATGTTGAATCTGTCGGCCGGCGAAGGTCGCAACGCCTCCGCCCTCGGCACGATCCACGGCGACTGGTCACTACCCTTGGTGGAAGCCATCTGTACGCCTTACAAATTGAGGGCCTCGGTCGAACTTCCCTTACGCTATTGCGCTGGCATGACGACTTTGCGGCAAGGTGCAGGCAAGGTCGATTTGATGGCAAAAGATGGACGCCTGCGGCGAATGCGCGGCGCGACCTCGTAGTCTTACGGGGTTTCTGTCCATGATTAGGATGCAATCGACAGCCAACATTGCCGATAAGTCATTTATTACTTTAACGATAGTTCGGTATGCCCGTACAGCCTTCAGAAGCCGGTCTGCCTCCGCGCTGCGAGAGCTGCGGCGCGGGCACGGCGAGGCTTGGAAAACTGCCCCCCATCGGACTACGCCCCCTCCTCTACGTGTACAAGTGCAGCGCCTGCAACCAGATCACCACGATCGAACCCGAGCGGCACGATAGTCCCAACATCAGCCCCTCCATTTCGCCCCCGATGGTGCAGCCGGGCATCAAGAAAGCCCCGCACACGGTCTGATGGCGACGGACGGGCGGCGACGTCACCGCCGACGGCGCCTGCACGCATGCGTTTTCCCGAAGGAAAACCTCGCGATGGCGGTCGATCGGCTTTGATCCCGGGCTGGCCGGATGTAAAGCTTCAGCCTCCGCAAAAGAAGAAGGCAGGGACATGCCCGACGGCTTCATCGAAGAACTGCGCAGCACGCTGGACCAGGGCTCGGTCCTGTGCGGCGCCGAGATCGACGCGCGCTATCATCACGACATGGCCGGCAACCCGGTGCCGAAACCGCGTGCCGTCGCCCGCCCGAGGACGACCGAAGACGTATCCGCCCTGTTGCGGCTCTGTCACCGTCACGGCGTGCCGGTGACGACGCAGGGCGGCATGACCGGGCTGGTGGGCGCCACGCTGCCGAATGCGGACGAAATCGTGCTGTCGATGGAGCGGATGAACGCGATCGAGGAAGTCGACGTCTCGGGCGGCGTCGCGATCGCGCAGGCAGGCACGCCACTGCAAAGACTCCAGGAACGGGTCGAGCAGGACGGCATGATGTTTCCGCTCGATCTCGGCGCGCGCGGCAGCTGCACCGTTGGCGGCAACATCTCGACCAATGCCGGCGGCAATCGCGTGATCCGCTACGGAATGACACGCGACCTGATCCTCGGCCTCGAAGTCGTCACCCCCGACGGCACCGTGCTCAAGGGCTTGCGAAAATACATCAAGAACAACACCGGCATCGATCTGAAGCAGCTGTATATCGGCACCGAAGGCATTCTGGGTGTGGTGACGCGCGCGGCGCTTCGGATCTTTCCGGCGCCGGCCGAACGCCAGGTGGCGCTTTGCGCGCTCCCCTCCTTCGGGCAGGTCACGACCTTTCTCAAGCTGGCGCGAAGATCGCTCGGCGGTGAACTGACCGCGTTCGAGGTGATGTGGAACGCCTACTACCGCCAGACCGTCGAACGCGTGAAGGGAGTGGTTGGCCCGCTGCCGACCCATCATCCGTTCTATGTGCTGCTGGAAGCCTCCGGAAGCGACGCTGAACGCATGCGGAACGGCCTCGAGCAAATGCTGGAAACGGCGATGGGAGATGATCTAATTCTCGACGCGACGCTTTCGACCTCGAACGCGTCCGCGGCTGCGATCTGGCGCATCCGCGATTCCAGCGTCGAACTCGGTCGCAGCTTTCCATTCGCGGCACGGATGGGATTCGACGTCAGTCTCGCCATCGACAGGATGGAGGCCTATGCAGATACGCTCGATGCGCGAGTCAAAGCGATCGATCCGCAAGCCTTTACCATCGTGATGGGACACGTCGGCGACGGCAATTTGCATCCCAGCGTGTATCACGAGCATACGCCCGACAAGCACGATCAATTCGAAAAGCTGGTCTACGACCTCACGGGCGAGTTCGGCGGCTCGATCTCGGCCGAACACGGGATCGGCATCCTGAAGCGGCCGTACCTGAAGATGAGCCGGACCGAAGAGGAAATCGAAACCATGCGCACGCTCAAGCGCGCGCTCGATCCGAAGAACATTCTCAACCCGGGACGAATTTTCACGGTCTAGAGCGTTTTCGAGCGAAGTGGGTACCGGTTCGCGTGAAGAAAACGCGTCAAAAATAATAATCTAGTGCCCCGTTCCGGTTTAACCGGAACGGGGCTCTAGACGCAGCCATCGCGGCCAGCGAGAAACGCTCAGCCCTCGAAGTCATATTGCTTGCTGAGGTGGTCGCCGATCTGGACCAGCATCGCGACGCATTCGGGATAGCCCGGTTTGGCAACCGTCGCGTCATCGGCCATGGCGCGAAATTCCCAGCTGTCGCCGTCGCGCAGCACCGAGATGACGATGCCGTCGGGACAATCGGCGTGAACCTTCAGTTCGGCCCGCGCCATCGCGATCAGTTCAGCTTCGGTCTTGGCTGGCTTGGCCATCGTCATGCTTCCCCCGACAGGTTGTCAACCGGCAGGTTGCCGCTTTGGCGCGCATCTGTCGAGGGACGAAGAACGGACGCGCCAACTCGTCGCGCTCGAGGCCGCCTGTTCCAGGCCCTGAAGCGATTGACAGGTCGGGTATCGCGGGCGAACATATTCACCGGGTGGATACGACCCGCTGCTTGCACCCTATCCCGGGGTACGGTGAACGTATCGAGCCGCGCTCTCAGGCTTTCCTTTGCCCGAGCGAACGGGTCAGCAACGCAAGCCCCTGGCGTTTTTCCGTTCGATGCAGAGGATCGTCCCATGCGCGATTTCCGCGACGCAAAAGCTATGGCGCAAACGCTACGTGAAGCGCTCGACGCCAAATCCGTATCTCTCACCCACAGCGAGTCTCTCGAGCTGATCGCCAAGGTCCTGGGCTGTCGGGACTGGAATACGCTGGCCGCCAGAATTGGGTCCAGCAGCGCTACATCGGCGCAGGGGATGGCATCACGGCCGCCCGACGGCAGTCTACCCGACCGACCCGCCCGCCAGAAGGTTGCCGTGGACGCAGCCGTTCTCGACGGCTACGCCGGATTCTATCAGCTCAGTGACAACGCCGTCTTCACAGTGACGCGCGAAGCGGATCATTTGCTCACGCATCTGCCCGGACAGCCCAACGTTCCTTTCCACGCACAGAGCCCAACTGAGTTCTTTACCGACGTCGTCGACGCGCAGATCACGTTCGTGAGGGATGAACCGGGACCGGCGACGTCCGTCATCCTGCATCAGGGTGGCGTGAGCTACGCGATGCCACGCATCGATGCGGCGACAGCGCGGCAGATCGCGAATCGGACGGAAGAGAAGGTGAAAAGCCAGTCGCCAAGCCCGGGAACCGAAGCGGCCCTCCGCCGCCTCATTGACGGGATCATCATCGGCAAACCCAATTACGACGAGATGAGCGCGGTGCTTGCCGAAGCAACCCGTCAGCAATTGCCAAACCTGCAGCGCGGCCTTTCCGAACTGCGTGCGATCGAGTCAGTCATGTTCCTGGGTGTGGCCGCCCAGGGCGAGGACGTCTACAGCGTCAGGCACGAAAACGGCGCGTCGCATTGGCGAATTGCGCTGGCCTCGAACGGAACGATCTCGACGGCATGGGTCACTCCCGGCCCGTAACACGCGCTCGCTGCATCGCGGAGCCGATGGAAGCCCGGCACGTCATGGCGCCGGATTAGCCGGCCTCGTTTCGGCAATGACCCGCAACGAGGTCGCCTGCTCTGCATCGGGGTGCGGACCGGTGACGATCGTGTCCGCTGGCGCCGGCGACATTTTCGGAACGTGCTTGGCGAAGATACGGACGATCTGCCCTTTATAGACCGGTCCCTTGTCGAATAGATCGGATGCGATGCTCTCGACCGCGTCCCGCCAGGCCAGGAACTGCGCCTGCCTTGCGATGTTCTCCGTGCCCTTTACACCGGCGAGTTCGTCCATGGCGGCGTCGCTGATCTGGCACTCGACGGCCACCCCGTTGTTCAGCATCGTGAACCTGAACGCGAAGCGTTCGTTGTCGTGTCCTATTATTCGGTCCCGCGTCAACGGCATCGGACGGCCAAGCTTTTGAACGGCAAAAAGAGGTGCGAGGAGCGCGCGAGAGGCGCTCACATTCTCCTAGTGAGCCAACGCGTCAAAAGTTGGTCGAAGCCGAGGCCGGACTCGGACCTCGCTACTCCGTCACGAATTCGATGGTGAGAGATCGGCTATGCCGCTAACGCCCCGGGCTCGATCCCGCGCTCGGCCCGGGCAGGTCGCCAAGGAGGTTCGACAGCTGAATCGCAAGCTTCCGGAGCCGGGCATTCTCTTCGAGCAGCACCAGAAAGTCGCTGGTTTCCCGCTGTCGGGATTGATCCTGTCGAAGGCCGTCCGCCTCTTCCAGCAGCGGTGACAAGACGGCGAAAAATTCGTCGTTGCGCTGCGCCGGCCGTTTGCCTTGAAAGACATTGTCCTGACGCAATGGCACGGCGTTGCCCGCATGCCCCGCGCCCCGACATCCATCGAGGCGGACTGGCTTGTTCTGCAGCGAATGTTCGATACTCATGACAAATCCCCAATGACGACGTGCGTCCGATCGTCCTTCTAAAGGAACAGCTTCGGTTGAGTCCGGGGCAAATTTGAGTCGGGAAAAAGATCAGCCGAGAAATTTCGCTTCGGGAAAATCGTTTCTTCCGCGCCACAGCAGCCGATAATTTTTCAAGTCACATGACGGATCGGATCCGGCCAAATTTTTGACGTACCGCGAAGCATCCTACCCACCCGCGCGGTTCGGGGTATTTAACCGCGTAAGGGGCGTATCGATGACAGATTTTTTGACCAATGCCGATCACTGGCGCAGGCGCGCGGAACAGACCAGGGCTTTGGCCGCGAATGCGGTGAAGGACCAGGGTCGCCTGCTCAAGGTAGCCGAAGAGTATGACAAGCTGGCGGCTCTCGCGGAAGGACGGCTAAGCTCGGTCCTGACGGGCAGCTACGCACCGTCAAGCCGGCACGAATAATCTGCTTCGTTCGATCAGGGCATTTTTGCCGCCGGGTACTTTTGCCCGGCGAGCGAATGACGTTGCTATGCCGGTCGGCGCTCGTCGCCAAAGCGGTCTGCCGCCCGTGGGGCCGGATCGCAGCCCCCCGCGCCGCCTGGAAACGATCGCCGATCGCCCTTGGGGCCGAGCCGAAGGGCAAAACGAGTCCAAATACCCGGGATCTTACGGGGATGTGTGGCCCGCAAATCACACTCGCCAACAGCGTTCATAGCCGAGTGACCGCGCAATTGCAGTTGAATCAACGAATCAACTAGACCGCTAGTGGGGCTGGGAAGCGGAGAGTTAGTATGAGAGTCGCTTCCTTAGAAAGTGTACTGACGGCGGCCACGCTGGTAACGGCCATCGTCGTCGTGCTGTGGGCAATCAAAATTGTCTACGGTGCGTAAACAGGCAGGTAGCTATCGTCGACCTCGAAACCTCCGACAAAGAAGAGGTTCGCGACAAAGCCATCACTTCCGCGGCGGCGGAAGCCTTCTGTTTCCTTCGCCGGCGAAACCTTTGCCGGATGTTCGCCCTTTCCAACGCGTACTGAGTTTGGTTCACGACCTCGCGCGATATCCGCTCGGGCCGCAGGAAGCATTTGGTTTCAAGTCTCTGATGCACTTCAATTTTTATCTGATGAATGCGGCGCTTGTTCTCCTCGGACTTGAAGTCATTTACGCACTTTATCAATTGGCCAAGCTCGTCCACTAGAGGCCACGCTTAGGCTGTATTTTCTTCAAATAGCCGCCCAGGCTGCATTTTCCCAACAGTTAAGCTTGAGACTCGCCGCAATGACGCCGCTTTGGCGCCAGGGTCGGCGCATGGCGATTCCAAGTTTTGTCGCAAATTCGCCGGGCGACTCACCTCACTCTCGCCGCGCGAACAAGGCGACTGGGGGCGCGTTCGGTATTTTGAAATTGGAGTATCAATCATGCGCATAGATCATCCGCCGCATACTAAGCGTATCCGCCGCAGTGAACCCTCACTCTGGGCTGACGAATCTACCGACGACGCGCTTTCGCTACTGGGGCCGGCCCTTCAAGGGGATGGACCGAGGGATTGTGTCGACGCGCGTGCTGACGAAACAAACGCGCTGCTTGAGGAGAATGCCCGGCTTCGGGAGCTTCTGGTCCAGCTCTCGGATCTCATCCGCAGAAACGGCATTCATCCGAGGTGATTTGATGCCCGGCGGATATTACCCGCCAGGCGTGCCGACGTCCGCCAGTCGATGCGCAGGCGGACATGCCATTCAGACGGCGACCTCCGAATTTGCTCGGAGCTGGAGCATTTTCGGTTCTGATCGAATCAGAACCGAAGCTCTAAATTCTTTGCTTTGACGAGATTTCTCTACCGCAGGCAATTTGGCGCAAGCCGACTGCAATGCGAACCGGTATCCGCCCCGGATCAAGTCCAGGGCAGGCTTTTGCTCTAAACGCTGCAGACATCGATGCCGCCGGGAAGTTCCCTCTCCGGCGGTCATCTTCGCCGGACGAGGCCTCTACCTCGTCGCGCCGGCCTGTTTCCGGCCGGCGATCGCTGGCAAGGAGCCGGTATGGACCGGCTCGCCCCTGGTCATTTCCGGCGACGGCGGTGCACGCGCCGTGGCGTCCGGAAAGCGGACCTTCATTTCGCGGATGAAGCCGTCGAGTGTGTCGACGCCGGCCGCCATCCTGGCGATCAGGGCGAATTCGGCGCTGTTGGAGGCGGCCGGCTTGCTCGCGGTGTCGAACGACAGCTTGTCGGCCTCGCCCGACATCAGCGGAGCGAATTTTTCGCGGAAGCGCGCCAGGCCGATCGCATCCTCGGCCAGCGCGTAGCCGACCACGGCGCGGATCACGTCGCCCTTCTCGGCCGCGTTCAGTGGTTTGAAGTCGCGCCAGCGGTCGCCGTAGTACAGCTCGATCTGCTCGGAGGCCTCGCGCCACTGCCGCTGCGCCCAGTAGATGTCGGAGCGCAGCCGGATCGCCTCGCGGCCGGTGATGTTGGACACGATGTCGAGCGCGAGGTCGTGGCGGCCGACGTCGCTCTGGGCCCTCGCCTCCAGCAATAGCCGCT
>DATCXE010000389.1:0-30124 GCA_036565985.1 Bradyrhizobium sp. | reverse complement strand
ATGAAACACGCCTATATCCCGCGAACCACGACCTACAATCTCAATCCGGGCGAGGAACTCAACGATTTGCGCATGTCGGACGAGGTTCGTCCGCTGTACGAGCACGTCAAGAAGTTCATCCGCGAGACCGTCGACCCGATGTCGGTCGAGTTCATGCGGCTTGGCGAAAACAAGAAGGATCGCTGGAGTTTTACGCCCGAGCAGCTCGCCGTGCTGCAGAAGGCCAAGGACAAGGCCAAGGAAGAAGGCCTGTGGAACTTCTTCCTGCCCGACGACGAGACCGGCCAGGGCCTGAAGAACCTCGACTACGCCTATATCGCGGTCGAGCTGGCGAAGAATCCGATGGCCTCGGAAACCATGAACTGCTCGGCGCCGGATACCGGCAACATGGAGGTGCTGGAGCGCGTCGGCACCAAGGCGCAGAAGGAGAAGTGGCTGAAGCCGCTGCTGGCCGGCGAGATCCGCTCGGCCTACGCGATGACAGAGCCGAACGTCGCCTCATCCGACGCCAAGAACATTTCGACCACCGCAAAACTCGTCGGCGACGAATGGGTGATCAACGGCGAGAAATATTACATCTCCGGCGCCGGCGACCCGCGCTGCAAGATCATGATCGTGATGGTGAAGACCAATCCCGACGCGCCGCCGAGCAAGCAGCAGTCGCAGATCCTGGTGCCGATCGACACCCCCGGCGTCGAAATCCTCGGGCCGATGCACGTGTTCGGTCACGACCACGCGCCGCGTGGCCACATGCATCTGCGCTTCAACAATTGCCGGGTACCGAAGGAGAACATGTTGCTCGGCGAAGGCCGCGGCTTTGAAATCTCGCAGGTCCGCCTCGGGCCGGGCCGCATCCATCACTGCATGCGCACGATCGGCAAGGCGGAAAAGGCGCTCGACCTGATGGTGTCGCGTGGCCTTACCCGCGAAGCCTTCGGCAAGAAGATCGCCCATCTCGGCGGCAACCTGCAGATCATCGCGCAGGCGCGCTGCGAGATCGAGGCGATGCGGCTGATGGTGCTCAAGGCTGCGAAAGCGATGGACGTGCTCGGCAACAAGGAAGCGCGGATCTGGGTCAGCATGGTGAAAGCCATGGTACCGGAGCGCACCTGCAGGATCATCGACCAGGCGATCCAGATGCACGGCGCGACAGGCATTTCGCAATGGAGCCAGCTTGGCGAAATGTACCAGGACGTGCGTCACCTCCGCTTCGCCGACGGCCCCGATGAAGTGCACTGGATGGTGGTCGGAAGGCATGAACTGAGCATGCCGTAGGGGCTACCCTCGCAAGCCAGCCACAACCGTCATTGCGAGGAGCGAAGCGACGAAGCAATCCATGCCTGCATATGCTGAGCCATGGATTGCTTCGCGGAGCCTGTCATCGGGCGGGCATTCGCCCGACCCGTTGGCTCGCAATGACGGAGAACTTTCGCCTACGCGGAGCCTCCCCCATGCAATACGCCCCCAGCGATCTGAAACCCCGCGAGCGCTACAAGGTGCTCACGTCCTTCGTGCTGCCGCGGCCGATCGCGTGGGTGACGACGATCGGGCCAACCGGCGTGGTCAACGCCGCGCCGTTCAGTTTCTTCAACGTGTTCTGCGAGGATCCGCCGCTGTGCATGTTCGCCGCCAATCTGCGGCCCGATGGGCGGATCAAGGACACCGTGATCAACATTCGCCGGACGAATGAGTTCGTGGTCAACATGACCGACGAGCCGCTGGCGCGGGCGATGCACGATTCCAGCGGCGACTTCCCGCCCGATATCGGCGAGCCTGATTATTTGAGCCTGAAGGTAGCCCCCTCAACCAGGATCGCGGTGCCGCGGCTGGCCGATGCGCCGTTTTCGATGGAATGCAAAACCTGGAAGGAAATCGACGTCAACGGCGACCGGCTGCTGGTGATGGGCGAAGGCATCCACTTCCACATCCGCGACGAATTGTGGGACCACGCCGCGATGCGCGTGCACATGGATCGCTATCACCCGATCGGCCGCATGTTCGCGGATCGTTATTGCCGCACCGATGACCGCGTGGTGTTTCCGCCGGCCGAGGGCGTGAAGACGAAAGCGTAGGATGGATAGAGCGAAGCGAAACCCATCAATCCATTGCGCGGAGAGATGATGGGTTTCGCTGCGCTCTACCCATCCTACGGACTATGCCTGGGCCGGCCGGTGCGCGCGGAGGAAAGATCGGATCTGGCGCACCGCGAGCGGCACCCGCTCCTTCGGCTCCTTCCACGGAAATAAACTCACTTCCGCGTTCGGCGCCAGCATCGCGCTCTCCATCGCGACCGCATACGGATGTGCGGGGATGTCGTCGGGCAGGATGAGCACCGGCGTCCGGCACTGGCGCACGAAATCGCGTGTCACGGTGAAGACGAAGTCCGGATTCGTGCGATACATCTTCGTCAGGAATTTTTCCGCCTGCTCCATGGTGATATCCGGCCGCCGCTCGACCAGTTGCGGCGCCCAGTCCTTGATGTTGTTGTCGTAGAACAGGTCGCGTTTTTCGGGCCGCGAGCCCGACGGCATCGCCAGCACACCCGCCACGACGCGATCCGGCGCACGCTTGATCAGATTCCAGATCAGGGGGCCACCGATGCAGAAGCCCAGCACCATGAATTTCTCGAAGCCTAGATGATCCATCAAGGCCAGTTGGTCATCGGTGTGGGAGTCCCAGGGGCGGTCGATCTCGAGCGGGCCGGTGGATTGGCCGGGCGGCGCATTGCGCAGGTCGAAAGCGATGCAGCGGTACTCGCCGCCGAATTCCTTGATGGCGTTGAAGGGCGGATAGTCCCCGGTAATCCTCGAAATGTTCGAGTTCAGCCCGCCGCCTGCGATCAGCAGCAGCGGGAATCCGGCGCCGGCTTCTTCGTAGTGAATGCGGACGGCGCCCTTTTCGAAGAAGCTCATGGTGTTTATTCCTGCTCATATTTCGGCCGCTGCCTGCGGCTCTTTCGTTTCCCTCGCCCCGCTCTTGCGGGGAGAGGGTTGGGGTGAGGGGCTCTCTCCACGAGGGGAATCTATCGATAGACCTGTACCCCCTCACCCGGATCGCAAGCGGGGCGAGGTAAGAAAACCTCAGCTCCTGGCAGGCTCGCCGATCTTGTCCTGGGTCCTGGTGTCGAAATCGCCGGCATCGTGGCGTTCGTGCAGCTGGCTCGCGGGATCGCCCGAGATGCGGTTGACCATGCGCCCGCGTTTCACCGCCGGGCGTTTTGCGATCGCGTCCGTCCAGCGCTGCACGTTCTTGTATTCGTGCACCGAGAGAAATTCGCCGGCGCCGTAGACCAGCCCCTTTGCCAGCGCGCCGTACCACGGCCAAGTGGCCATGTCGGCGATGGTGTACTCCTTGCCCGCAAGAAATTCGTTGTCGGCGAGGCGCCGGTCGAGCACGTCGAGCTGGCGCTTCACCTCCATGGCGTAGCGGTCGATGGCGTATTCGATCTTGGTCGGCGCATAAGCATAGAAGTGGCCGAAGCCGCCGCCGAGAAACGGCGCGCTGCCCATCTGCCAGAACAGCCATGACAGACATTCGGCCCGCGCCTGGCCGCCGGCCGGCAGGAAGGCCCCGAATTTTTCGGCCAAATGCATCAGGATCGCGCCGGACTCGAACAGCCGGATCGGCGTCGGTCCGCTGCGGTCCATCAGCGCGGGGATCTTCGAATTCGGATTGACCGCGACGAAGCCGCTGCCGAACTGGTTGCCGTCGATCTTGATCAGCCACGCATCGTATTCCGCACCGCTATGGCCGGCGGCGAGCAATTCCTCGAACATGACCGTGACCTTGACGCCGTTCGGCGTCGCCAGCGAGTAGAGCTGGAACGGATGCCGGCCGACCGGCAACTCCGCCTCGTGCGTGGCGCCCGCGATCGGACGGTTGATGCTGGCGAAGCGGCCGCCGCTCTCTTTATTCCAGGTCCAGACTTTTGGTGGGACGTAATCGGTGGGATCGGTGACGGGGGCATCGGTCATTGGTTCGGCTCCAGGCTTCTTTCGGCCATGCTCTTTAATGGGTGGTCTGCCGCACGGCGGAATTATCGTGCCTCTTATATCGCCACGGCCGGGTACCGCTACAAGGGCGTTGCCTGTCGAACAATTCCTTGTGGCGGTCGGCGCAATCCATGTTACGGTTTCGGATCAGCACCGCAACAAAACAAAAAAGCGGGCAACATCAGGGGAGGAATGCACCATGCTGCGAAGCAAGTGGTTGTCGCCGTTCTTTGGTTTCATGCTGGCAATCGTCGGGGGCGGCTACGCCACGGCGCAGGGGACCATCAAGGTCGCCTACACCGATCCGCTTTCAGGACCGTTCGCGCAGGTCGGCGACGCCAACCTGAAGCAGATGCAGTACATCATCGATTACATCAACGCCAAGGGTGGCGCGCTCGGCAAGAAGTTCGAACTGGTTCCGTTCGACAACAAATCGCAGCCGTCGGATGCGCTGATCGCGCTCAAGAGCGCGACCGACCAGAACATGCCCTTCATCATGCAGTGCAGCGGCTCCAACATCGCCTCCGCCCTGATCGACGGCGTCAACAAGCACAACGACCGCAATCCCGATAACCGCATCATCTATCTGAATTGCGGCGCGGTGGCGCCTGAGCTGACCAACGAGCAGTGCAGCTTCTGGCATTTCCGCTTCGACCTTCATGCCGGCATGAAGGCCGAGGTGATGGTCCGCTCGCTGCCGAAGGAGGTGACCAAGGTCTACCTGATCAACCAGGACTATCTGTTCGGTCAATCCGTGCAGCGCGAGGTGAAGAAGTATCTCGCCAAACTGCGGCCGGACGTGCAGGTGGTTGGCGACGAATTGATTCCGCTCGGCAAGGTCAAGGATTTCTCGCCCTACATCACCAAGATCAATGCCTCGGGTGCGCAGGCGCTGCTGACCGGCAACTGGGGCCCGGACATGAACCTCTTGATCAAGGCCGGCGTCGATGCCGGCGCCGATCTGCGCTACTACACCTTCTACGCCCACCTCGCCGGCGGCCCGACCGCGATCGGCGCCGGCGGCGACAACCGCGTGCTGGCCGTGATGTCCTTTGGCGAGAACGTGGCGCCGGAAATCGGCAACGCGGAAGCCGAGGCCTTTACCAAGGCATTCCGTGACAAGCACAAGTTCGACTTTTCGGCCGCCGGCTTCCGCACCATCTTCGAGTATCTGCAGGCCGCCGTGAACAAGGCCGGCTCCGTCGATCCCATGAAGATCGCAACCGCGATGGAGGACCTCCAGGTCAAGGACTTCCTCGGCTTCGAAACCAAGATGCGCAAGGAAGACCACCAGATCATCAGCGAGTATTTCGTCGGCACCTTCAAGAAGGGCGTGAAGTACGACGCCGAAGGCACCGGTCTCGGCTGGGCGACGTCGGCGACCATCCTCGCCAAGGACATCGACCAGCCCAACACCTGCAAGATGAAACGTCCCGGCGCCTGACCGAACCAATAGTCGCCTGCTTCCGATGGGGAGCAGGCGCCCTCTTTGCGGTGGTCCGGCATCATGGAAGTCTTCCTCGTCTCCCTTTTGAATGGCCTCGTCTACGGCATGCTTCTGTTCATGCTGGCGAGCGGCCTCACGCTCATCCTCAGCATGATGGGCGTGCTCAACTTCGCCCATGCCAGCGCCTACATGCTCGGCGCCTACTTCGCCTACACCATCAGCACCTATGTCGGCTTCTGGCCGGCATTGATCGTGGCGCCGCTGCTGTGCGGCCTGATCGGCGCGGCGATCGAGATGTTCGGGCTGCGGCGCGTCCATCGCAACGGGCACGTCGCCGAGCTGCTGTTCACCTTCGGTCTGGCGCTGCTGATCGAGAAGTTGGTGCAGATGACCTGGGGTCTGCTGCCGGTGCCCTACCGGGTGCCGGAGCTGCTGGATTTTCCGCTGTTCAAGATCTACGGCACGCAGTTTCCCGCCTACCGCGCCTTCATGCTGCTGATCTCGGCGCTGATGTTCGGGGCGATCTGGCTCGGGCTGACGCGCACCCGCGTCGGCCTCGTGATCCAGGCTGCATTGACCCATCCCGACATGGCCTCAGCCCTCGGCCATAACGTGCCGCGCATCTTCACGCTCGTATTCGCCGCCGGCACCGCGCTGGCCGGGCTCGCCGGCGTGATCGGCGGCAACTACCAGGTCACGGAACCGGCGATGGCCTTTACGATGGGCCCGATCGTGTTCGTCGTGGTGGTGTTCGGCGGGCTGGGTTCGCTGACCGGCTGCTTCGTCGCCTCGATCCTGATGGGGCTGATCCAGACCTTTGCGGTCGTGTTCGACGTGTCGCTGGCCGACCTGCTGGCAAAATTCGGCTTCACCGTGACATCGAGTACGCCATTTGCCGAGGTGCTCAATGTGACCCTGCCGCGGGTCGGCGCCCTGCTCCCGTTCCTGTTGCTGGTGCTGATCCTGGTGTTCCGGCCCCGCGGACTGATGGGGACGCGCGACACATGAACATGCTGCGCCGCCATTGGCCCTGGATTTTCGTTCTCGTCGCCCTGCTCCTGATCCCGTTCCTGTTCTACGACTGGAGCAAGGGACGGCATTCCGGCTTCGTGCTGACGCTGATGAGCGAGATCGGCGTGATGGCGATCTTCGCGCTCTCCTACAACATGCTGATGGGACAGGCCGGGCTGTTGTCGTTCGGACATGCCGTGCTGTTCGGCATGGGCGCCTATTGCGCAGCGCACGTGGTCCTTCTTGTGAAGGCCGGCTCATTCTGGCTGCCGACCGAACTGGTGCCGCTGGCCGGCGGCCTGGGCGGGCTGTTCTTCGGCTACGTCTTCGGCTGGCTGGTGACCAAGCAGCGCGCCACGGCGTTCGCCATGATCACGATGGGGCTCGGCGAACTGGTTTCGGCCGCCGCGCTGATGTTCATGGGCTTCTTCGGCGGCGAAGGCGGCATCAGCGTCGACCGCGTGATGGACACCAGCCTGCTCGGCATCAAATATTCCTCGCCATGGCAGGTCTATTGCCTGGTGCTGGCCTGGGCTTTCATCGCGGCCGCCCTGATGCGGCTGCAGACGCAGACGCCGCTTGGCAGCATGGCCAATGCCACCCGTGACAATTTCGAGCGCGCCCAGTTCGTCGGCTACGATCCGCGCATGGTGCGGCTCTATCAGTTCGCACTGTCGGGATTTTTTGCCGGCATCGGCGGCGGGCTCTACGTGCTGATCTACGAAATCGTCACCTTCGACACGGTGTCGGCGGCGAAGTCGGCCAACGCGCTGCTCGCCGTCTATATCGGCGGTGCCGGTGGATTCTTCGGGCCTATCCTCGGCACCATCGTGGTGGTGCTGCTGCAGAGCGGGGTCAGCCTGCTCAGCAACGCCTGGCTGCTCTATGTCGGCGTGCTGTTCATCGTGATGGTGATGTACGCACCGGGCGGCATGATCGGGTTGATCTTCATGCATATGCCGATCTGGCGCGCCGGGCGCCTGCGCGAACTGGCGCTGCCCTATGCGCGGGCGTTTCCGCCGGCGCTGCTGGTCTTGCTGGGCTTCGTGTTCCTGGTCGAACTGGCGTCCTTCACCACCATCGGCGCCGCGCAGGGCAAGAAATTCTCGATCGGCGGCCACCTCATCGACACCACGACGCCGACGCCGTGGATCGTCGCCCTCTCCGCGCTGGTCCTTGGCGGGCTGTGGCTGCGCCACGAGGCGCGCAACTTCCGCCAGCGCTGGGACGAACTGCTGGAAGGCACCAAGGTACAGACCGGCGCCAAGATCATCGGCGTCAAACCGCAGGAGGCGATGTCATGAGCACGGACGTCGCAGGCGTACCCGCGGTAGAGTTGCGCGACGTGTGCAAGAAATTCGGCGCCACCGAAATCATCCGCGGCGTCAGTCTCTCGATTCCGCGCGGCGAGCGCCATGCCATCATCGGGCCCAACGGCGCCGGCAAGACCACGCTGTTCAACCTGATATCGGGACGGTTTCCGATCAGCTCGGGGTCGATCACCGTCAACGGCCAGTCGACCGCGGATCTTGCGCCGCAGGAGATCAACCGGCTGGGACTTTCGCGCAGCTTCCAGATCACCTCGATCTTCCCGCGCATGTCGGTGTTCGAGAACATCCGCTGCGGCCTGCTGTGGTCGCACGGGTACCGCTATTCGTTCTGGAACCTGCTTGGCCGGCAGAAGGCGTTGAACGAAGCTGCCGACCAACTGCTCGAACGGCTGAAGCTCTCGGACCGGCGCAACCTTCAGGCCGGCCTGCTGTCCTATGCCGAGCAGCGCGCGCTGGAGATCGGGATCACGATCGCGGGCGGCGCGGAGATCGTCCTGCTCGATGAGCCCACCGCCGGCATGAGCCACAGCGAGACCGACAGCGCGGTCGCGCTGATCCGCAGCGTTTCGGAAGGCAAGACGCTGATCATGGTCGAGCATGACATGAGCGTGGTGTTCGGGCTCGCCGACCGCATCACCGTGCTGGTCTATGGCGAAGTGATCGCCTCCGACGCGCCGACCGCCATCCGCAGCAATGCCGCCGTGCAGGAAGCCTATCTCGGGACGGTGGCGGCATGATGCTCGAGGTCCGCGATCTCCACGCCTTCTACGGCAAGAGCCACATCCTGCAGGGCGTCGACCTCGGGGTCGACCAGGGCGAGATCGTCAGCCTGCTCGGCCGCAACGGCGTCGGCCGCTCGACCGCCTGCAAGACCATCATGGGACTGGTGCCGCCGGTCGGCCAGATCAGCTTCAAGGGTCGCTCGATCGCAGGCCTGCGGCCCGACCAGATCGCCCATCTCGGCATCGGCTATGTGCCCGAGGATCGCCAGGTGTTTCCGGGACTGACCGTGCGGCAAAACCTCGAACTCGGATTGAAGCGCGCCGGCGTCGTCGGTCGCTGGAAATTCGAGGACGTGTTCGCGCTGTTTCCCAATCTTGCCGCGCGCCAGGACAATCCGGCCGGCGTGCTGTCGGGCGGCGAGCAGCAGATGCTCACGATGTGCCGCACCCTGATGGGCGACCCGGACCTGGTGATCATCGACGAGCCGACCGAGGGGCTTGCGCCCAAACTCGTCGAGCAGGTCGGCACGCTGCTGGACGAGATCGCCAAGCGCGGCACCGCGATCCTGCTGGTGGAACAGAAACTCACCATCGCGCTGAAAATTTCCCGCCGCCTCTACGTGATGGGCCACGGCCGCATCGTGTTCGAGGGAACGCCGACGGAACTCGCCGCCAATGCCGGCGTGCGCAAGGAGTGGCTGGAGGTCTAGGCGGCCGGCGATCGAGACGCTTCACGCCACAACTCGGAGCAATGCCTTTGTGGCTCGCGCCGCGAGGATAGGCCATATTGGACCGGTCACCACAAGAGACCATCCAGATGCTCCCATCACAGCGCGCCTCGTTCGATATCCCGCGCAACATCTGCTACCTCAACGCCGCCTCCTACAGCCCCTTGCCCATCCGAACCCTGGAAGCCGGCCGTGCCGCGGTGGGGCGCAAGGGCACGCCCTGGAAGGTTGAGGCGAACTTCGCGAACGCTCAGCACGAACGTGCGCGAACTGCTGCCGCCCGGCTGATCCATGCGGAGCCTTCCGATATCGCGCTGATCCCTTCGGTCAGCTATGGCGTGGCGACCGCGGCGAAGCTTCTGACGCCCGGCCGCGGCACGCGCGTCCTCGTTCTGGAGAACGATCACTCATCACCTGTGCTGGAATGGCATGCGCGTTCCGGGGCCCAGGGTTTTGCCGTCGAGACCATCAAGCAACCGGGCGACGGCGACTGGACATCGGCGGTTCTCGAAGGCATCGAGCGATCCGGCGCGCCGCCGGTCAGCCTGGCCTCGATCTCTTCGGTGCACTGGTCGGATGGTGGACTGATCGACGTCGAAAAGGTCGGCGCGGCACTCCGGCAACGCGGCGGCGCATTTCTCATGGACGCAACGCAAGGCGCCGGGGTGATGGCGATGGACGTGCAGCGCCTCGATCCGGATTTCGTGATTTTTCCGACCTACAAATGGCTGCTCGGGCCCTACGGCCGCGCCTTTCTCTATGTCGCGAAACGCCATCAAGGCGGCGTCCCGCTGGAGCAGACGTCCGCCGGCCGCCGCAACGTGCGCGCCGAGAACGCGGTGTATTTCGGCGATCTCGATTACGTCGGCGATGCGCGCCGTTTCGACATGGGCGAGCGCGATCATTTCGTCTCGATGGAGATGGCTTCGATCGGCATGGAAATGATGGCCGATTGGGGCGCGCCGGAGATCGCACAACGTCTCACAATGCTGACGGAGCGGATCGCGGCGGGCGTGCGTGGGCTCGGCGTCCGGGTGCTGGAGCCGCATCTGCGGGCGCCGCACATATTGAGCCTCGCCTTCGAGGGCGGCATGCCCGCCGGCCTCGTCGAGGGACTGGCGGACGAAGGCATCTACGTCGCCCCGCGGCTAGGGCGCATGCGCGTGTCGCCGCACGTCTATAATGACGAGGCCGATGCTGATCGGTTTGTTGAGGTCCTATGCCGGCGGCTGCGGGGATAGTTGGTTAGCGCCGTCATGAGCAACATTCCCCGTCATTGCGAGCGAAGCGAAGCAATCCATCTTTCCGCAGCGCGAAGAATGGATTGCTTCGTCGCTACGCTCCTCGCAATGACGGCGGTCAGGACGCCGCCACCTTTCGCGACTGCTCCGCGCGCTCCATCGCAAATCCTTCATAACCCCTGGCTGCGACGTCGTTGCAGATCTGCCGGTAGGGGCCGACGCCGCCGATATAGGGCATGAAGATCCTGGGCTTGCCGGGAACGTTCGCGCCCATGTACCAGGAATTGGCCTGCGGATAGAGCGTGGTCCAGGCGACCTCGTTGACATGGGCGACCCATTTGTCTTCGGCGTCGGTGGCCGCCTCCATGGTATCGAGGCCCTGCTCACGCATATGGGCGAGGCAGTCGGCTATCCAGTCGACGTGCTGTTCGATCGAGACGATCATGTTCGACAGCACAGAAGGACTGCCGGGCCCGGTGATGACGAAGAGATTGGGGAAGCCTGAACTCATCAGGCCGAGATACGTGCGCGGCCCTGCGGCCCATTTCTGGTTCAGCGTCACCTCGCCCCGGCCGCGAATGTCGATTTTCGCGACCGAACCGGTCATGGCGTCGAAGCCGGTCGCCAGCACCAGCGCATCGACCTCGTAGTCCTTGCCGCCGGTCCGCACCGCGTTCCCGGTAATCTCCTCGATCGGGCTGGACTTGATGTCCACCAGCGTCACGTTGGAGCGATTGAAGGTCGCAAAATAATCCGTGTCGATGCAGATGCGCTTGGAGCCGATAGGATGATTGTTCGGCTGCAGCAGCTTTGCGGTCTCCCGGTCGTTGACGATCTCGGCGATCTTCTCACGGACGAAATTCGCCGCGGTGTCGTTCGCGGCCTGGTCCAGCGCGAGATTGTTGTAGACCGACATGAAGGTGAGCCCGCCGCGGTCCCAGCGCGCCTGGTATTTCGAGCGGCGCTCGTTGTCGCCGTCATCGAGCGCGCCGCGATCGGGGACCTCGGTATAGATGCCGTTCCTTGCCACCTCGCGCGCAAAGCGCCTGATCTCGGGATAATTGTCGCGGAATTTTTGTCGCTCCTGCGCGGTGAGCGCTGCGTTACGGGCGGGAATGGAGAAATTCGCCGTGCGCTGGAAAACCGTGAGTTGGCTCGCCTGTTCGGCAATGACAGGCACCGACTGGATCGCCGATGATCCGGTGCCGATGACCCCGACGCGAAGTCCAGTGAAATCGACGTCCTCATGCGGCCAGTGGCCGGTGTGATAGACCTTGCCCTTGAATTGATCGAGACCCTCGATGTCGGGCATCCGGGCATTCGACAGACAGCCGGTGGCGAGCACGACGAATTTCGCCGCGACCGTCCTGCCGTCAGAAGTCGCGACCGACCACAGCGAGGTCGTCTCGTCGAAGGCCGCGCGCTCGACGCGGGTGTTGAACTGGATGTCGGGACGCAGGTTGAAGCGGTCGGCGACGTGGTTGGCGTATTTCAGGATCTCGGGCTGCGGCGCGTAGCGCTCGCTCCAGTCCCACTCCTGCTGCAGTTCCTCCGAGAACGAATAGGAATATTGCATGCTCTCGACGTCGCAGCGCGCGCCGGGATAGCGGTTCCAGTACCAGGTGCCGCCGACACCGGAGCCCTGCTCGTAGACCCGCGCCGTCATGCCCTGCCCGCGCAACCGGTGCAGCATGTACATGCCGGCAAAGCCCGCGCCGACCACGACGACGTCGTAGCTCTCGGTTGGGTTGGCGGTAACGGAAGGTATGGCGGACATGAAGACGGACTCCCTGAATTTTTCATTTGATTTGGCGAACAGCATTCATGCCGCAGCGCCAGAGCGCAAGACACAAATGCGCCGCGTGGCCTTGCATATTTTGCGAGGTGGAATGTTTACTGCTCCCCATGGTGAGGAGGCGCCACCGGGTCCGCGCGAAGTGCGGCCCGATGACAGGCTCCGCGCCGTCTCGAACCATGAGGCCCGCGGCCCATCCTTCGAGACGCGGCCCAAGGGCCGCTCCTCAGGATGAGGTCGTATGTGTTGCCGCGCTTGGCATTCCGAGACGGAATGGGTTAGCGTTCGGCCAATCCAAATCAACAATGCGCAGCCGACCAGCGGCCGCCACAGGGAGCAACAGCCATGAAATCGCCGATCTGCGACATGCTGGGAATAGAGTTTCCGCTGCTGGCTTTCAGCCATTGCCGCGATGTGGTTGCGGCGGTCAGTCGCGCCGGCGGTTTTGGCGTGCTGGGTGCGACCGCGCACTCGCCGGAGACGATCGAGCAGGAACTGAAATGGATCGACGATCACACCGACGGCAAGCCCTATGGGCTCGACGTGTTGATCCCGGAAAACATTTCAACCGCGGGCGAAAAGGACGTCACCTGGAAGAGCCTGGAAGCGCGGATCTCGCCGCAGCACCGCGACTTCACCCGCAACCTCCTGAAGAAATACGGCATCGAACTGACGACGACCAACGTCGCCGACAACCAGCCGCAGCCGTTTGATGCGCAACGCGCGCTCGAGGTGCTCGACGTTTCGTTCCGCCATCCGATCAAGCTCATTGCCAATGCGCTCGGCGTGCCGCCGAAAGCGATGATCGACATGGGCAGAAAGCATGATGTCCCGGTCGCGGCTCTGGTCGGCTCCAAGGAGCATGCGCTGCGGCAGGTCGCGGCCGGCGTCGACATTCTGGTGGCCCAGGGCACCGAGGCCGGCGGCCATTGCGGCGAGGTCTCGACCATGGTGCTGGTTCCCGAGGTGATCAAGGCGATCAAGCCGATCCGCGACGTGCCGGTGCTGGCGGCCGGCGGCATCATGACCGGGCGGCAGATGGCTGCCTGCATGGCGATGGGCGCCGCGGGCGCATGGACCGGCTCGGTGTGGCTTGCCACCGTCGAGTCCGAGACCACCGAAATCTTCCGCGAAAAGATGATCGCAGCGTCCTCGCGCGACGCGATCCGCTCCAAGGGCCGCACCGGCAAGCCGGCGCGGCAGTTGCGCTCGGTATGGACCGATGCGTGGGACCGCGGGCCTGACAGTCCCGGCGCGCTGCCGATGCCGCTGCAGAGCATCATCAGCCGCGACGCCTTCAACTCGATCGACCGCGCCGCCGCCGCGGGCAATGCGCAGGCGCGCGATCTCGTGAGTTACTTCGTCGGCCAGGGCGTCGGCCTGATCGACAGCGTGAAATCGGCCGGCGCAGTGGTGCAGGAATTCAAGGAGGACTTTGCCGATGCGGTGGAGCACATGAATGCGCTGATGGAGGAGTGAAGGTTTCTCCCCGTCATTGCGAGGAGCGCAGCGACGAAGCAATCCATACTCTCCACCCGGCACGATGGATTGCTTCGCTTCGCTCGCAATGACGACGCTACCATCTTCGAACTAATCTCTAGAAAGCGAAAAAAGAAAAATGCCCAACTCCCCCGTCCCCGAAGACCGCATTCCCGTCATCGTCGGGGTCGGCGAGATCGTCGACCGGCCCAAGAACATCGCCGCCGGGCGCGAGCCGCTGGCGCTGCTCGAACAGGCGGTGCGGCGCGCGGAAGCCGATAGCGGGGCAAAGCTGCTCGGCGATCTCGGCTCGCTCGACGTCGTCAACTTCCTGAGCTGGCGCTACCGCGATCCCGAGAAGCAGCTTGCCGAGCGGCTCGGCGCCACGCCTGATCATTGCTATTACGGCCCGGTCGGCGGCGAGAGCCCGATCCGCTACATTCACGAAGCGGCGCAGCGCATCGCGCGCGGCGAGTGCAGCGTCGCGGTGGTGTGCGGCGCAGAGGCGCAATCGACCGCGACCAAGGCCGAGCGCGGCGGCATTTCGCTGCCCTGGACGACATTCGCCCATGACGTCGAGGAGCCGAAGCGCGGCGCGGTGTTCCAGAAGCCGATGGCGGTAAAGCTCGGCGTGTTCAGACCGATTACGGTCTACCCGCTCTATGAATCCGCAACCTCAGCGCATTGGGGCCAGACGCCGCGCGAGGCGCTCGCCGAGTCCGGCGCGCTGTGGTCGACCTATTCGAAGGTGGCCTCGGAGAATCCCAATTCGTGGCTGAAGAAACATTTTTCCCCTGACGAGATCACGACGCCGACGCCGGACAACAGGCTGATCGCGTGGCCGTATACAAAACTGATGGTGGCCAACCCGACCGTCAACATGGGCGGCGCGGTGCTGCTGACGTCGCTGGCGAAGGCGCGCGCGGCCGGGGTGCCCGAAGATCGCCTGGTCTATCCGATCGGCGGCGCGTCGGCGGAAGAGCCGCGCGACTACCTCGTGCGCGACCAGTTCTACGAGAGCCATCCGCAGAACGCCGTGCTCAAGGCGGTGATGGACCTGGTCGAGGGCGACGGCAGGAAGTTCGACGCCATCGAACTCTATAGCTGCTTTCCCTGCGTGCCGAAGATGGCGCGGCGGACGCTCGGGCTCGGCCCCGACGTGCAGCCGACGGTGACCGGCGGCCTCACCTTCTTCGGCGCCCCGCTCAACACCTACATGACGCACGCCGCGGTCGCGATGGTGCGCAAGCTGCGTGAAGGCGGCAAGCTCGGCCTGCTCTACGGCCAGGGCGGTTTCGTCACCAAGCATCACGGGCTGGTGGTGTCGCGCGAGGCGCCGAAGCAGGCGCTCAAGCAGGACATCAGCGTCCAGGCCGAGGCCGACCGCAACCGCCGCAAGGTGCCCGAGTTCGTTACCGAAGCCTCAGGCAAGGGCAAGGTCGAGAGCTTTACGGTGATCTACAAGGGCAAGGGCGAGATCGAGCACGGCGTGGTGATGATGCGCACCGAGGCCGACGCGCGGGCGCTCGCGCGCGTCCCCGCCAGCGACGCGGCGACGCTTGGGCATCTTCTGAACTTGGACCGCACGCCGGTGGGATCGGTCGGCAACGTCGCGACGGCGGAAGATGGCGTGCTGGAGTGGCGGGTTGCCTAGCCCGTGTCCCCGACGCGGTGCAGCGCCTCGGCGCTGCTCCGCAGAGCGGGGACCCATTGGTACAGCATGCTCGTGAAATGGGCCCCGGCTCTGCAGCGCATCACTGCGTTGCGCCGCGTCCGGGGCGCGGAGAGCGAGCCCTACCCCTTCACGTCCTGCTTCTCCGACGCCGTTGCGGGCTTGCCCCTGGCGCCGGCAACCCGGACCTCATCGCCATCGGCGAGGCCGTCCGGCGGCGCGATGATGACGCGGTCTTCGGCTGCGAGGCCCGAGGCGATTTCGATTTCCTTGCCGAGGTCGCGGGCGATCGTCACGGTCTTGAACAGCACCTTGTCATCGGGGCCGACGGTTGCGACCCGCAGGCCATCCTTGTTGAAGATGAGGGCGCTGGAGGGAATGTGCAGCGGCACGGCGTCGCGCTCGAGCGGCAGGCGGACACTGGCGTAGCCGCCGGGCATCAGCTCGCCGCCGGCATTGTCGAGCCCGAGTTGCATGCGCGTGGTCCCCGACGCGACATCGACCGATTGCGAGGAGGCTTCCACCGTCGCCGCGAACTTCCGGTTCGGGTATTCCGGCATCGTCAGCACGGCCTTCGCCCCGATCTTGACGGCGGGCACGTAGTTCTGGGGCACGTTGACATAGACACGCAGCTTGGTGATGTCGGAGACCACGAACATCGCCGGCCCCGCTCCGCCGCCGGCATTGATCAGCGCGCCGACGTCGGTCTCGCGCGAGGTCACGATGCCGTCGAACGGCACGGTGATCTTCTTGTAGCCGGCCAGCGCCTCCAGCCGTTCGACATTGGCCTGGCCGGATTTGACGGCGGCCTTCTTGTTGTTGAGATCGGCGGTGCGCTCATCGATTTCCTGCATCGAGACGAAGTTGGAGGCGAGCAGCGTCTTGCGCCGGTTCAGCGTTGCCTCCGACAGTTGCGCGCTCGACTGCTGACTGATGAGGTCGGCCCTGGCCTGCAGCAATTGCTGGTCGAGATCCGGCGCCTCGATCTCGGCGATCACGTCGCCCGCCTTGACCTTGGCGCCGATGTCGGCGCTCCAGCTCTTGAGATAGCCGCTGACGCGGGCAAAGATCGGTGCGCGCGAATAGGCCTCCAGCCGGCCCGGCAGATCGATGGTCGGATTGAGCGCGCGGGCGTTGGGCGGCGCGACCGCCACCGTCGGGATCGCCTGGGCGTCGGTCCATTCCTTCAGCTTGACGCTGGAATCCTCGCGGGCACGGATGCCGGTGGCGACGATCAGCCCCGCCCCGATCACGGCCGCTACCCCGACTAGGCCCAGCTTCCGGCGTGAGACCGGCGGGCGCGGTTCAGTGGGCATGCGGCATCTCCGATGAGGCGGCGGCTTTGGCGCCTTGTTTCTTGTGTACCATACTGAACACCACGGGAACAAACATCAGGGTGGCGATCGTCGCGAAGATCAACCCGCCGATCACGGCGCGGCCGAGCGGCGCGTTCTGCTCGCCGCCCTCGCCGAGACCCAGCGCCATCGGCAGCATGCCGATGATCATGGCGAGCGCCGTCATCAGCACCGGGCGGAAGCGGACGAAGCCCGCCTCCAGCGCGGCCGCAACGGGATCGCCGAGTTCTTCGTAGCGCTCGCGCGCGAAACTGATCACCAGCACGCTGTTGGCGGTCGCCACGCCCATGCACATGATCGCGCCGGTCAGCGCCGGCACCGACAGCGTGGTCTGGGTCGTGAACAGCATCCAGACGATGCCGGCAAGCGCGGCCGGAAGCGCCGTGATGATCACGAACGGATCGGACCAGGACTGGAAGTTCACCACGATCAGGAAGTAGATCAGCACGATGGCGGCCAGCAGTCCGAACAGCAGGCCGGAGAACGCGCTGTTCATGGTCTCCACCTGACCGAGCAGCACCACGTTCGAGCCCTTCGGCACGTCCTTTGCGGTATCCGCCATCGCGGCCCTGACGTCGGCGGCGACCGCGCCGAGATCGCGGCCCTGTGGCGTTGCGAATATCTGCACCATGGGCTGGATGTCGTATTGCGAAACCACCGCACTCGACGTCGATCGCTTCACTTCGGCGATGCCGCCCAGGATCGGCGCCTGCGCATTGCCGGTCGCCGTGATCGGCAGCGCCTGCAGCGCGCTGAGCGAGTCCATCTTGTATTGCGGCGTCTGCATCACGATCGAATAGGACACGCCGTTGTCGGGGTTGAGATAGTAGGTCGGCGCGACCTGCGAACTGCCGGCCAGGTTGACCACCAGGCTGTTGGTGACGTCGCGCTCGGTCAGGCCGACATACTGCGCCCGCGTGCGGTCGACCTCGATATTGAAGGTCGGCGCGTTCGGCGATTGCTGGATGCGCGCATCGGCGATGCCGGGGATCTTGCGGATGCGGCTGAGCAGCTTGTTGGCATAGGCGAAATTCGCCTCCTGGTTGGCGCCGCGAATCTGCAGGTCGATCGGCGCCGGCGCGCCGAAATTCAGGATCTGACTGACGATGTCGGCCGGCAGGAACGAGAAGTTCATGCCGGGAAACAGCCGCGGCAACTGCTCGCGCAACTCGCGGACATAACCGTCCGTGGGCTTGTGGCCTTCCCTCAGCTTGATCTGGATGTCGCCGTCGGCCGGCCCGATCACGCCGGTGTTGTTGTAGGTCATGTTGATGCCTGATATCGGCATGCCGATATTGTCGGTCAGCGTCTCGATCTCGCCCGGCGGAATGATCTTTCGGATCGCCTTCTGCACGTCGGCAAGCTGGTTGGCGGTTTCCTCGACGCGGGTGCCGACCTGGGTCCGGACATGCATCAGGATGTTGCCGGCATCGACTGCGGGGAAGAAGTTGCGGCCGAGATACGGAACCAGCAGGAAGGAAAGTGCGACCACGGCGAGGAAGCCGGTCACGAATAGCGGCCGCCGCGCCAACGCCATCGACAGCAGATCGTGATAGGTGGCGCGAAGCCGATCGAACCTCGCCTCGAAGCCGCGCTGGAACAGCACCAGCGGATTGCGCGATTTCGGCGGTCCGCCCTCATGATGGACGTGCGGCTGCAGCAGGTATTTCGCCATCGTCGGCACCAGCGTGCGCGACAGGATGAACGACCAGATCATCGCAAACATCACGGCTTCGGCCATCGGCACGAACAGAAAGCGCGCGACGCCCTGCAGGAAGAACATCGGCACGAACACGATGCAGATGCACAGCAAGGACACGAAGGCCGGCGTCACGATCTGGTTGGCGCCGTCGAGAATGGACTGCTCGACCGGCTTGCCCTGCTCCAGATGGTAATTGATGTTTTCGATGGTCACCGTGGCGTCGTCGACGAGGATGCCGACCGCAAGCGCCAGCCCGCCGAGCGTCATGATGTTGAGCGTCTCGCCGATCGCCGACAGCATGATGATGGCGCCGAGCACCGACAGCGGGATGGAAACGGCGATGATGACCGTCGAGCGCCAGCTGCCGAGGAACAGCAGGATCATCACGCTGGTGAGCAGCGCCGCGATGACGCCTTCGACCGCGACGCCCTCGATGGCGCCGCGGACGAACACCGACTGGTCGCCGATGAAGCCGATCTTCAGCGTCTCGGGAAGCTGGTCCTTGACCTCGACCACCTTCTTCTTGATGCCGGCGATGATGTCGAGCGTCGAGGTCGCGCCCGCCTTCAGCACCATCATCAGCACCGAGCGGTTGCCGTCGACATGAACGATGTTGGTCTGCGGCGGATTGCCGTCGCGCACGGAGGCGACGTCGCGGACATAGACCATCGCGCCGTTGACCGCCTTGATCGGCAGATCGCCAAGCTCCTCCATCCGCAGCGGCGAGTTGTTGAGCTGGATGGTGTATTCGAACTGGCCGATCTTCTGGGTGCCGACCGGGGTGATCAGGTTCTGCGCGGCGAGCGCGTTGGCGACGTCCTGCCCGGAGAGGCCGCGGGCCTGCAGCGCGGCCGGATTGAGGTCGATCTGCACCTGCCGCTGCTTGCCGCCGAACGGATAGGGAATGGCAGCTCCAGGCACCGTCACCAGCGGCGTGCGCAACTGGTTGATGCCGAGGTCAGCCAGGTTCTGCTCGGTCAGGCCTTCGCCCGACAGCGCCACCTGGATGATCGGCACGGTGGAAGCGCTGTAATTGAGGATCAGCGGCGGCGTCGCACCGGGCGGCAACTGCCGGATCATCGTCTGCGAGATCGCCGTCACCTGGGCGTTGGCGGTGCGGATATCGACATTGGGCTGGAAGAAGATCTTGACGATGCCGATGCCGGTATAGGAATTGGCGACGATGTGCTCGATGTCGTTGACGGTGGTCGTCAGCGCCCGCTGAAACGGCGTGACGATGCGCCCGGACATCTGGTCCGGCGGCAGGCCGGTATAATTCCAGACTACCCCGATGACCGGAATCCGGATGTCCGGAAAGATATCGGTCGGCGTGCGCATTGCGGCCAGCGGCCCGATGATCAGCAGCAGCAAAGCGAGCACGACAAACGTATACGGCCGGCTCAGTGCGATACGGACCAGCGCGATCATGTAAGAGACATTCCCCGGGGGCCCCGCAGCCGGATGGGAACTGGCGCTGCAATAGCCCAGTCGACTGCGCTGATTTAGCCGAAACGGGGCCAAAAGGCCAATTCAGGCAGCGCAGGCGCCCTTCACATCCCCGGCATAGCTCGGCGGGTCAGCCGCGGTCCGCCTGGCGCTCGAAAACGCCTCAATCAGGCCGCCCGCACCGAATCCAGGAAACTTGATCCAGGAAACTTGCCGACCTCGGGGTTGCGACATCACGACAATCCGCCCAGATGCCTGCGCGCCGCCGACAGGGTCTGTTGCGGCGTTTCGCCGAACAGGTCGCGGTACAGCGCGGTGAACTCGCCCATGTGCCAGAAGCCGTTCACGAGCGCGACCGCCTTGATCGATTGCGGCGACATTCCGCGTACCAGTTGCTGGCGCACGCTCCACAGGCGACGCAGGCGCGTGTAACGGTGCATGCTCATGCCGCGAACGGCAACCACGGCGTTATGCAGCGTCCGCACCGATACGCCAAGCTGCCGCGCGACGTCGGCGCTGTACACGGTCTTGCCGGCGTTGGCGGCGAGATACTCGTCGAACTTCCTGACCAGCGCCAGATAGTGGCTCAGGCTCAGGCGCCTGCCTTCGGACCTCGGCAACGCCGCGTCCATCGCCAGATCGACCGCCTGCAGGAGGGACTCTTCAACGCTTTCGACCGTGCCGGACTGCAGGAACGCGGCCGGCGAACGAGAAGCAAGCTTCAGCGCTTCGCGCGTGATCGCCTGAAGCGCCTCGACCCTGCCGGGCTGGGTCGTGACCAATTGCGCGCTATCGGCCCCGCAGGGCCAGTCCCGATCCTCGACGTTGTCGAAATTGACGATGCCGATCAGATTGGCCCGCGGCTCGATGATCTCGCAATTGGCGTTGCCCCTGACCAGCATGAGGGAGTGCGCGCTGCCCTCCACGCCATTGAGAGTGAACGAGGCAGCGTCATCCATCGGAAAGTAGACCAACGCGCCGGCCGTGGAATATCTCGCCTGAAGAATGCGCGGGAATGTCCGCTGCAGGTACACCGAGCAGGACTTCAGCCGCAATAACGCGAACGAGGCAGCGAAACCGCGGCAGTGGAGCGGAATGCTCCAGGTGTCGCCAACTTCCTCGATGCTCCGGAAATGATCGAAATCCGGAGAACGGCTGATCTTCAGGAAGTCAGACTCGACAAGTTCATTAAGCATCGACACGCGGCGATTTCCCAACGTGATGACATAGTACTGACTTCTCCCGGCTACTGAAATCGTCAGCCGGACTCGGGCGCAGTTTTCGCTCAAAGCGATTTATTGCTGCGCACGGCAATCGCATTTTCTGCGATCCCAGGATGTTTTCCTGGCATCGCACATCCTTAGGCGTCTGACCGCCCGCCTCCCGGCCCGCCCGAAACGATTCTGATTCGGCGGCCGGCCCGCTGCGAAGCCGGCGCGGGACGGGATCAGGCCGCCCGCACCGAGTTCAGGAACCTGCCGACCTCGAGCTTGAGGCGATTGCTGTCGCCCGACAGCGACTGTGCTGCCGCCAGCACCTGCGAGGAAGCCGAACCGGTTTCGCTTGCGCCGCGCTGCACGTCGTTGATGTTGGCGGAGACCTGCTCGGTGCCCTGCGCTGCCAGTTGCACGTTGCGGGAGATTTCCTGCATCGCCGCGCCCTGCTCTTCGACTGCGGCAGCAATCGTCGATGAAATCTCCGACAGCTTCTCGATGGTGCCGCTGATCGCCTGGATCGCGTTCACCGATTCCTGCGTCGCCGCCTGGCCTGACGTATCATTCCAACCATGCTTGATCTCCGCGCGACGACGGGCACTGCCCGGCCCCCGCGCGGAATCGTATAGGTCGACCGCTCGCTTCCCGTTAACGGATAGTCAGTAGATATACTGAATTCCTGGTTTATCGGATCGGTACGGCCGCAACTCTATGCCGCCCGCACCGAGTTGAGGAACCTGCCGACCTCGAGCTTCAGGCGGTTGCTGTCCGACGACAGCGACTGGGCCGAGGAAAGCACCTGCGAAGACGCCGAACCGGTCTCGCCGGCTCCCCGCTGCACGTCGGTGATGTTGGACGAAACCTGGTGCGTGCCCTGCGCTGCCTGCTGCACATTGCGGGAGATTTCCTGGGTCGCGGCGCCCTGCTCTTCCACTGCGGCCGCAATGGTCGAGGAAATCTCGGACAGCTTCTCGATGGTGGTGCTGATCGCCTGGATCGCCCCGACCGACTCCTGGGTCGCGGCCTGGATGCCGGTGATCTGCTGGCCGATCTCGCCGGTCGCCTTCGAAGTCTGCTCCGCCAGCGCCTTCACCTCGGAGGCGACGACGGCGAAACCGCGGCCCGCGTCGCCGGCACGCGCCGCCTCGATGGTGGCGTTGAGCGCCAGCAGATTGGTCTGTTCGGCAATGGTATTGATGAGTTCGACCACGGCGCCGATGCGGGCCGCCGCCTTCGACAATTCGCTCACCCTGTCATTGGTGGTGCGGGCCTGGTCGACGGCTTCATTGGCCATCCGCGCCGATTCCTGCACCTGGCGGCTGATCTCGGTGATCGATGACGCCATCTCCTCGGTCGCCGACGCCACCGACTGCACGTTGGCGGTCGCCTCCCCGGAAGCCGCTGCCACCATCGTCGTCAGTTCCTGGGCACGTTCGGCCGTCGCCGTCAGCGTGCTGGCGGAAGCTTCGAGCTCGGTCGAGGCCGACGACACGGTCTCCACGATTTCGCCGACCGCGCCTTCGAAATCGTCGGCGAGCTTGATCATCTCTTCCTTGCGCCGCTGCGCGGCGAGCAGATCCTGCTTGACCTTGGCCTCGGCCTCCTCGCGCGCCTTATGCTCGGCATTCTCGCGAATGACCGTCACCGTCTTGGCGAGGTCGCCGATTTCGTCGCCGCGGCTGGCGCCGGGAATTACGACATCGAGATTGCCGCCGGCCATCGCGGCCAGCGCCCCGTTCAGGCGCGTCATCGGACGCGAGACGCCGAGGAAGGTGAACACCACCGAGACGATCAGCGATATGACGACGACGATGGCCACGATCAGGCTGATCCGGTTGGCCTGCGCGGTATCGGCCATGACTTCTTCCTTGGAGGCCATCGCGCGCTTTTGCGCGCCCTCGACGGTCGCCTCCATCAGATCGGCGGCTTCCGCGGCGGGTTTCACCGTGCGGTTGATGATGATGTCGTTCTTCAATCGCTCCGTCTTCACGGCCTCTTCGTTGGCTGCCAGGAAGCGCTTGACGATCGAGGACAGCGAACTGACCACGACCAGCAGATCGCGGTCGTCGGCCTCGCCACGCAGCTTGTTGAAAACGTCCTTCAGCGCGTTCTCGGTCCTGGTGATCGTTGCGATCAGGCTGGGATCGCCGGTGGCACCGAGTTTCCAGGCCGCAGCGCGCAACGCATTGACCCTGGCGTCGGCCAGAAACAACAGCCGCTCGATATCGAGGCGATTGTCGAGCTTCTTCAGCGCCGGTGAATTCAACTGGGTGTCGAGCGACTTGGTCCATTCATCCGAGACCGCCGAGCGCGCGTCGATCTGCCCAAGCAGGGTGATCTGCGCCTTGGCGAGGTCTTCCACGGCAGCGCTAAAGCTCTCCGTCAGGGATTTGATCTTCTGCAGCCGTTCCCTGGTTTCCTGCCCCTGCGCGGCCGCGAGCGCCGCTTCCAGTTCCTTGGCTTCGCTGGCCTTGAACCGCTGCAGATCGGCGATGGTCTTTTCGACCTCGGCCGGCGTCCTGGCCAGCCTGACGTCGCGGGCGGCGAGTTGAATCTTGCGCAGGTCGATATGCGCGGAGAGCGAATTGTCGGCGACCCGTTGCGATCGGCCCGCGCGCTCGCTGGACTGTTCGATGCTCGCTTCGGTCACCATCTGGTTGGCCACCATGCCAGCCGCCAGCAAAATGCCGACCGCGCCGGCCAAGCCCAGTTTGTTTCCGATACGGTTGAGCTTGAGCATTTCAACGACCCCAATTTCCCTGAAGCAGGCTTTCAGCGAACGACCGAAAAACAACCTGCACGTGCGGATTCCCAGCAGACCGGCAGCCTAGTCAGAACCGGTTAATTTCCGCTTGAAACAGCGGTACTCTTATGCGGTGTAACAGCGCAGGACTCGCGCTTGAGGCGAAAAAGCCCGGCTCCTTCCGAAGCCGGGCTTTTCGTCTGTGATCGATCGGTTGTCAGGCCGCCCGGACCGAGTCCAGAAACTTGCCGACTTCCAGCCTGAGGCGATTGCTGTCGCCCGATAGCGACTGGGCCGCCGAGAGCACCTGCGAGGAGGCTGCGCCGGTTTCGCCGGCGCCGCGCTGCACGTCGGTGATGTTGGAGGACACCTCCTGGGTGCCCTGGGCTGCCTGCTGTACGTTGCGGGAGATTTCCTGCGTCGCCGCGCCCTGCTCTTCGACTGCCGCAGCAATGGTCGAAGATATCTCGGCCAGTTTCTCAATGGTGCCGCTGATCTCCCTGATCGCATTCACCGATTCCTGGGTCGCGCCCTGGATGCCGGTAATCTGCTGGCTGATTTCGCCGGTGGCCTTTGCCGTCTGTTCCGCCAGCGCCTTCACCTCCGACGCCACGACGGCAAAACCGCGACCGGCCTCGCCGGCCCGCGCCGCCTCGATGGTGGCGTTGAGCGCCAAAAGATTGGTTTGGCCCGCGATGGTGTTGATCAGTTCGACGACGTCGCCGATCCGGCTCGCCGCCTTCGACAATTCGCTGACCCGGTCGTTGGTGACGCGGGCCTGACCGACGGCATCGGTTGCCATCCGCGCCGATTCCTGCACCTGCCGGCTGATCTCGGTGACGGAAGACGAAAGTTCTTCGGTCGCGGACGCTACCGACTGCACGTTGGTCGTGGCTTCCTCGGAAGCCGCGGCCACCGCCGAAGTCAGCGTCTGCGAACGTTGGGCGGTCGCCGACAGCGTGCCGGCCGAGGCTTCGAGTTGGGTCGAGGCCGACGACACGGTCTGGACGATCTCGCCGATCACGTTCTCAAAATTGCGGGTGATGCCGTCAACGCGGCGGCCGCGTTCGATCTTTGCTTCGGCATCCACTGCCGCGGCCTCGTCGGAGGCCTTCTTGGCGATCAGCGCCTGCTTGAATACCTGCAGGGTGTCCGCCATGGCGCCGATCTCGGTCTTCTCGCCCTGGTGCGGCACATCCGCGCTCAGATCGCCTTTGCCCAGCGCCTGCATGGGGGCGACGATGGAGGCGATGCCGTCAGATACGTCGCGCACCAGATAGTAGCTGACCGCGATGCCGGTGATGACGGCCATGCCGAGGATCGCCGCCAGCATCATGAAGGCGGAATCGTAGCTGTCGGCCGCATTCTGCGCGGCCTTGTCGGCGCCGGCATTGTTGAGATCGATGCCCTTCTTGAGAACGGCATCAGCCTCGAGCCCGGTCTTGTTCACGGTATGCGTATTCAGATCATGCGCTTCAGTGGGAATCTTCCCAACCGCCTTGCGAGACAGCGCCATCACCTCCTCGGTGCCCTTCTTGTATTTGTCCCACAGCTTCACCCATTCATTGTACATCGCGCGCTCTTCCGGCGACGTGATCATCGGTTCATAGGCCGCGCGGATCTTGGTGTTGGACTCGACGACGGTGGCCAGCGTCTTTTCCATCGCCAGCTTTTCCTCCAGCGTCTCGCTCAGCATGTGCTCGCGGATCACGTTGCGGTAGGTGATGATGCCGGCACGCAAATCACCCAGCACGCGGACGCTCGGCAGCCAGCTCGTCGTGATGTCGACCGTGTCAGCGTGGATGGACCGCATATTCTTGACCGCGAGCAGCCCCATGCCCGTCATGGCAACGAGCAGGAAGGCCACCACGGTGATGATCTTGGTGCGGATCGAGTATTTCGCAAGCATGGCTGAAGTCTCTTGGTTTTGAGCGCGGGAAACACGCCGGACGACGACAAGGCGGAGCTTTATGGAATCAAGCGAGCGATGCCCCGCAGGCATCAAACCCGTCACTCCCTGAGGTTGCGTTAACGTCTGGTCCGGTAAAATTACGGGCGTGCGACCGTGTGCGTCCGAAAAATAGATCCGCGAAACGATCAGCGCATCAGCCGCAGCGCGTCGGAAAAGAATTCCGCTCCGCCGAAATTGCCCGATTTAAGTGCAAGCAGCATTTCGCCCTTGTCGGCGCCCACCGCGCGCAAAACCGGCACGCCTGCAGCGATTTCTTGGCCAACGAGGAATCCGGGAATGCGCAGCCGGTCGACGACGGCGCCCGAAGTTTCACCACCGGCGACCACCAGTCGCCGCACGCCCGACTGCACCAGCCCTTCGGCGATATCGGCCATCGCCTGCTCGATGGCATGTCCGGCTGCATCGCGGCCATGACGAGATTGCAGAGCTGCGACCTGATCCGGAGTCGAACTGCTCGCGATCAGGATCGGACCGCCACTGATTCGATCGCCGGCCCAGGCCAGCGCCCGCCGCGCCTCGGCCGGCCCGGCGATGATCTGTTCGGGATCGAGATGCAGCACGGCCATCGACTTCTCGGCGTTCGCAACCTGCTGCAGGGTCGCCTGCGAACAGCTCCCGGCGAGGCACGCTGCCGGCCCGCCGACCGCTGCGCCGGACACCGCGCCAGACGAAGCCGCCTTGACCTTGCCGGAAGCGACGAGGCCCCGGGCCAGACCGAGCCCGATGCCGGAAGCGCCGACCGACAGGCGGTGGTCCAACGCGACGCTGCCGATGGTTTCGAGATCGCGATCGAACACGGCGTCGATCACAGCGGCGCCAAAGCCATTCCCGGCGAGATCGGCGAGGCGTCCGCGAACGGCTTCGGCGCCCCGCGAGAGCGTGGCGAGATCGACCAGCCCGACCCTGGTCCGGCTCTGGCGCGCCAGCACCCGTACCAGATTGGAGTCGTGCATCGGGTTGAGCGGATGGTCCTTCAGCGGGCTTTCGTTCAGCGGCACGGCGCCCACGAACAGGTTGCCCTGATAGACGGTACGGCCGGTTTCCGGGAAGGCCGGGGTCACGAGCACGATTGTCTCGTCGGAATCGGCACGCAGCGCATCCATCACAGGACCGATATTGCCGGCATCGGTGGAATCGAAGGTCGAGCAGATCTTGAACAGCACGTGACCGGCGCCGCGGCCGCGCAGCCATTTCTCGGCGGCGCGCGAACGTTCAACTGCAACATCAGCCTGGATCGAACGGCTCTTGAGCGACACCACCACCGCGTCGACCTCGGGCAGTTCGAGGTCATCGGACGGCACGCCGATGGTCTGCACGGTACGCAGGCCCTGACGGGTCAGCGTGTTGGCGAGGTCGGAAGCGCCGGTGTAGTCGTCGGCAATGCAGCCCAGCGAGAGTTTCACGGCTTTGCTCCAGCATAGGGCTTGAACCAGCCGAGGCCGTCGGTGGTCTTGCCGCGCGGATTGTATTCGCAGCCGACGAAGCCGCCATAGCCGAGCCGGTCGAGCTCAGCGAACAGGAACGGATAGTTCAGCTCCTCGCCATCAGGCTCGTTGCGAGAGGGGATGCTGGCGATCTGGACGTGGCCAATGATCGGCATCATCTCGCGCAGCCGCATGGTGACGTCGCCATGGATGATCTGGCAGTGGTAGATGTCGAACTGCAGCTTCAGGTTCGGGATCTTCAGCTCCGCGATCAGGTCGCGCGCGAAGCCGAAATCGTTGAGGAAGTAGCCGGGCACGTTGCGGGCGTTGATCGGCTCGATCACGACGTCGAGGCCATGGGGCGCGAAGAATTCAGCCGCCCATGCGACCGACTTGTAGAACTGCTCGACGGCCTTCGCATCGCTGCGGCTGGCGATGCCGGCCATCAGGTGCAGCCGCTTGACGCCGGTTGCCTTCGCGTAAGGCAGCGCCGTCTCGAGGCTTCGCTTCAGATCGTCAAAGCGCGCCGGCAGCGCGGCAAAGCCCTTTTCGCCGGCGTCCCAATTGCCGGGCGGCAGGTTGAACAGCGCCTGCGTCAGGCCGTTGCGCTTCAGCCGTTCGCCGACCGTCTCCGCCGGATGATCATAGGGAAACAGGAATTCGACCGATGTAAAGCCCGCTTTCGCCGCCGCGTCGAAGCGGTCGAGGAACGGTACTTCAGTGAACATCATGGAGAGATTGGCGGCAAAGCGCGGCATCGGACGTTCCCTTCCTGATCTTGCTGTTATTTCGGCTCGCCCGGCAGATGCGTGCCGGTGACACGGGCATACATTCGCGCCACCGAGGCGTCGTCGTCACGGCCCATGCCGGATGCGGCCGTCATCAGGAACATCTGCAGCGCGGCGGCGGAGACCGGCACCGGGAATTTTTGCGAGCGCGCCATGTCCTGGATGATGCCGAGGTCTTTTACGAAAATCTCCACCGCGCTGCGTGGCGTGTAGTCGCCGTCGAGCACATGCGGCATGCGGTTCTCGAACATCCAGGAATTGCCGGCGGACGCCGTGATCACCTCATAGACCTTCCGAATGTCGAGACCCTGCTTGGCGGCGAATGCGATCGCTTCCGAGGCGGCCGCGATATGGACGCCGGCGAGCAGCTGGTTGATCATCTTGAACGCCGCGCCCTGGCCTGCGTCGTCGCCGAGTTCGTAGAGCTTTGCCGCCATCGCATCCAGCGCCGGGCGCGCCTTTGAAAACGCGGCCGGGCTGCCGGACGCCAGGATCGTAAGTTCGCCCTGGGCTGCGCGCTGCGCGCCGCCCGAGATCGGCGCATCCAGATAGTGCCGGCCGCTCGCTTCCAGTTGCTTGGCGAGCCGCCGCGCGACGTCGGGATCCATGGTAGCGGAGGAGACGAACACCGCGCCCTTGGCCAGCGTTTCCGCGACGCCGTTGGGCCCGAACAGGATCGCCTCGGTCTGCGCGGCATTGACCACCACGCTGACGACGATGTCGGCCGCCTTCGCCGCTTCCGCCGGTGTACCGGCGCCCTTGCCGCCGTCGGCCACGAAGCGTTTGATGGCCTCCGCCGAGACGTCGCAGCCGGTGACTTCCAGCCCCGCACGGCGCAGCGAGGTTGCCATGCCATAGCCCATCGAGCCCAGGCCGATGACGGCGACGCGCGGTTTTGCGGATTCTGGCATGCGGCGGTTCCTCGGGTTTCTTGCAAGGTTTCTTGGCAAGCTTTGCCTCTGGGTATCACGGCTTGGCCGCGCTGCCAAAGCATGGGACAAGACAAAAAACGGGACCTTGCCGGATTACCGACATGAGCGAAACAGGGATACGTGAGGAAATCTGCCGCCTCGGCCGCTCGCTGTTCGAGCGCGGGCTGACGCCGGGCTCCTCGGGCAATATCAGCGTGAAACTCGACGACGGCGGCTGGCTGGTGACCCCGACCAACGCTTCGCTCGGCTCGCTCGACCCGGCCCGGATGTCGCGGCTCGGCCCGGACGGCCGGCTGGTGTCCGGCGACGCGCCGACCAAGGAAGTGCCCCTGCATACCGCCCTCTACCAGACCCGCGGCGCCGCACGCGCGGTGGTGCACCTGCACTCAACCCATTCGGTGGCGCTGTCGATGCTGCCCGAGATCGATCCGCGCGCGGCGCTACCGCCGATGACGCCCTATTACCTGATGAAATGCGGCCACACCGCGCTGGTGCCCTATTATCGCCCCGGCGATCCGGCGGTGGCCGACGCCATCAAGGGGCTGGCAGGGAAATATTCGTCGGTGCTGCTCGCCAACCATGGGCCGGTGGTGTCGGGCGACACGCTGGAAGCCGCCGTCTACGCAATCGAGGAACTGGAAGAGACGGCAAAACTCTATCTGCTGCTGCGCGGGCTGAACCCGCGGTATCTGTCGCCAGAACAGGTGACGGATTTGAGCAAGGTGTTTGGACTGACGCTGCCGGAGCATGGGCACGACTAGCTCTCGTGCCCCGGATGCTGCGCAGCGCGGAGCGGTGCGCTGCTGTTCCGGGGCCCACGGCATCCGCAAATATGGGTCCCGGCTCTGCGGAGCAACGCTTTGCGTTGCACCGCGTCCGGGACACGAGCATCACAGCCCCAGATATGCCTTCCTTACATCCGGGTTGACGCTGATCTCCGCCGCGCTGCCCTGCATCAGCACGCGGCCGGTCTGCAGGATGTAGGCGCGGTCGGCGATCTCCAGACACTCCGACATGCGTTGCTCGACGATCAGCACGGTCATCCCGGCGTCGCGGATGCGCTTCACGGCCTGGAAGATTTCGTCGACCAGCTTTGGCATGATGCCCTGCGACGGCTCGTCGAGCATCAG
>DATCXE010000380.1:0-10476 GCA_036565985.1 Bradyrhizobium sp. | reverse complement strand
TACGCCCGATCCACCGTCATCGTTGGTCACCTGCTCGCCGATCTGCATGTAGCTGCGCAGGGTGCCGTACTCGGTCTGGCTGCGAGCATCGAACGTAACCACGCCGCGAACGCGGGTGGTCTCCTGATCGAGGCCACGGCTGTCGAGGGTCGCAACCTTGAACGGGTTGAACGAACCGGCCGAATTGAAGTTCATCTCGGCGCGGACGAAGCCGCCGACCTTGATGCAGGTATCGGTACCGGGCATGTAATAGAAGCCCGCACCATACAGGCTGCAAATCTTCACGTACTGGACGGATTGCGCGTTTGACCTCGCGCCAAGTGCAAGCGTGGCGCATATCGCGGCGCTTTGCGGCGCGTGTAAAGCGCCGATAGTTTGGCCCGGCGCGCTGGGGCTGTCCTGGGTCGGTCCGAAAACCAAGGCCTTGATCGGACACGCAACGCGCCGGCGCCATCACACATCAAACAGCGAAGCGAACTAGGTATAGTCTAGGACGCGCTAAAAACGTGCGAATTTACAGGCGAATTTTGCATCGCCCGCGACGCCGAAGCTTTGGCTCGATCGGTTTAATTTTAGGTAAATGCCGGCAACGCAACGCCAGTTGCGCGCGCAGGCGAAAGCCTACGCGCAATCACGGATTCAGTTTTCGTGGTGCTCGGATAAGGCGGGCCGCAGTGGCCCGACGATCAATTCGGCGCGCGCGCCGTGCGCTCGATACCGGGGAACGCGACGACATCCTGGATGAGGTCGGCAGCGCCGGTCAGCGTTTCCTGCGTGAGATGGGCGTAGCGTTGCGTGGTGCGCGCATGCAGATGGCCGAGCAGGCCCTGCACGACATAAAGCGATACCCCGCGGTTCACCAGGAAGCTCGCGAACGAATGCCGCAGGTCATGCAAGCGCACATCGGAAAGCCCGGCGCGCTCGCGGATGCGGTCCCACGGGAAGAACAGCGACGCTGAGGGCCGTCCGGTGACCGGCGACGGGAAGATGTACGGATTGCCTTCGATGCGCGGCGTCGCGGTCAACAGCGCGATCGCCGACTGGTTGAGCGCGATGACGCGGGCACGCCCCGATTTCGACTTCGGCACCAGCAGCGTCTTGTTCTTCCAGTCGACATAATCCCACTTGGCGAAGGTGATCTCGTTGCGGCGCGCGCCGGTGAGCAGCAGCAGCATGATCGAGCGCGCGGCAGTCTGGTTCTCGTCGACATGGATCGAACGCACCAACGCCTCCGCCTCCTCCTCGGTGAGGAAGCGGTTGCGTTGCACGTCGGGCCCCGCGGTCAGGCCGGCCGCCGGATTCTCGGTGACCCCGGGCACCTTCCATTTGCGTGCGAGGTTGTACATGTAGCGCAAGATCACGATGACGCGGTTCATCGTGCCGGAAGCGTAGCCATCCTCGCGCATGCGGTTGATCAGGTCGGAGATCGCGTCCGTCTTAACCTCGTCGAGATCAAGTGCCCCTAGCTTCGGCAAAACATGGATGCGCAGCACCGTCTCGTCGGTTTGCCAGCTTGTCTTGTAGGTGCGCACGTAAGGCAGATAGCGCTCGTGCACGAAATGGCCGAGTTGGGGCACCGCCCGCATCTCGCGCCGCTTCTGCTGCGGATCCGCTCCCAGCAACGCCTCGGCCACGATCTGGCGCGCCTTGCGGCGGGCCTGCTCCAGATTGATGACGTCGGCAGGCCCGATTTTGTACTGGCGCTCACGGCCGCGCTGGTCGGTATAGCGCTGGTAGTAGGTCTTGCCGCCGGAACAACGGACTTCGAGCAGGAAACCGCGCTGACCGGCATCGAAATAGTCGGTCTTCTTGCGGCCTGGGGAACAGGCAGCCTGGCGCACAAAGCCTGCTGATAACGCAACCGTTGGCATCGGCCGGGACCACTCGTGGAACGCTTAACTTTCCCCCAACCCCCGGCCGGAACTCGCACAAAGGTTGTAAATACGAAAGATGTTCGCGTAAATTTCCCGTAAACTTTGGCGTAACGGCTGATATTTGGCAAGCAAAAATCATATTTTATGAACTACAGAACCTATAATACTCCCTTGGCGAGAAGATTTTCACGATTTCAAAGCTTTAGATCGACTCCCGCCGGACGCCACAGAGATTCAGAGCGTTCCGCCAACACAAGTAAAGGCTGCGGTCTGACTCGGAATACCTGTTAGCGCTATAGTATTCACGGAAGAACAGCCCGCCTTGAGCCGTCCGGATACCGGCGCTGCACCTGAGACTTGATATGGAACTATTGGGGCGGGCCTGGTCGGGGCAGCAGGATTCGAACCTGCGACCTTCTGGTCCCAAACCAGACGCGCTACCAGACTGCGCTATGCCCCGCCATCAGGCCGCCGCCTCGCTCCGGATTACACGCTGACGCCCATGCCAGCAAGCAAGGCACCCTAACGCGCCCTGAAGATCGGGAAAGCCACGCGGTCGCCCGGCGCGATGCCGTATTTGCGCGCCGTACCCCCGATCACCTCCAGCACCGCGCGCACCGGACCGCCGGACGGGATAATGCGGGTCGACAGCGGGACCGTGTTCTCGGCGATCCGCAGGATACGGCCGTCGCCCTGGATGAAAAGCATGTCGAGCGGGATGTAGGTGTTCTCCATCCACATGGCGACATCCTGCTCGTGCCCGAAATCAAACAGCATGCCCTGCCCTTCCGGCAGCGATTTGCGGAACATCAGGCCTTTCGCCCGCTCGGCGTCGTTGTCGGCGATTTCCACCGCGAAGACGTGCACACCGGTCTTGCTGGTGATCTCGAGCGTCTTCGGGTCCGCCGGCCGGGCCGGGCCGGCGGCCACCAGGAATCCGATCATGGCGAAAGCCGTCCACCACCTGCGCATGCATTCGCCTTTACGCGGGCGCGAGCCTGTCAGCAATGGGAAAACGGCGAACCGCCCACAAGGCACCTGCCTCCGGCAGCCGGGGGATCAGTGCGAGGCCGGACCCAGCGATCCGCCATCAGGGCGAACCTCGGCGGCCATCATGCCCTTCGGCCCGGGCCCGAAACGGACCAGGACGGTCTGTCCGGGCCGCAGCTCGGCGATGCCGTAGCGGCGCAGCGTCTCCATGTGGACGAAAATGTCGGGCGTGCCCTCGCCGCGCGTGAGAAATCCGAAGCCGCGCAACCGGTTGAACCACTTCACCATCGCCCGCTCAAGACCGCTGGTCGGCGTCACCGTGACGTGGGTGCGCGGCGGCGGCATCTGCGCCGGATGCAGCGCGGTCGACTCGTCCATCGAGATGATGCGGAAGGTCTGCAACCCCTTGGCCCGCTCCTGCACTTCGCAGACTATCCGGGCGCCTTCATAGGCGGTCTGGTAGCCGTCGCGACGCAGGCACGTGACGTGCAGCAGCACGTCCGGCATGCCGTTATCGGGAACGATGAAACCGAAACCTTTGGCGACATCGAACCACTTGATGACACCCGCGATCTCGATGAGATCGGTTACGGTCTCGTCCGAGATTTCTCTGACCGTTCCTGGCCGGAGACTGGTTCCTGACATTTTTATTTCAATCCCGTCCGACGTCATGACGCCGCACGCCGCCGTCTGTTCAACGCCTCTTCAAGGGCGCTTCAACGAATCTTGTGGTTTCAAGATAACACCGGCCTTTGGTCCGCAAAGGGCAAAATGCGCTTGCGCACAGGTCTGTACACAAAGGAAAGACTTGCGAATCAGTGACTGATGAAGGGTGCAAGCACGTCGCCGATATCGGCGTGCACCACCAGGTCGGCCGCATCGTCGAACTCGGTCGGTTCGCGATTGATGATGGCAAGGGCTGCGCCATTGCGTTTCGCCATCATCGGAAATCCCGCCGCCGGCCACACCACCAGCGACGAACCGATGGCGAGAAACAAATCGCATTGCTGGGTCAGTAGCTCGGCGCGCTGCATCGCCTCGGCCGGCATCGACTGTCCGAACGACACGGTGGCGGTCTTGATATATCCGCCACAGCCGCAATCCGGCGCATGCCTACCATTCGCTTCAAATTTTTCCCGAACCCAGTTCAATGGATAGCGCTCCGCGCAATCGAGGCAGAGCGCATAGGTCGTGTTGCCGTGGAGCTCGACGACGTCGGCGGCGGCGACGCCGGAGGCCTGATGGAGATTGTCGATGTTCTGCGTCACCAGGCCGGGCACCTTTCCGGTGCGGTAGAGGCTCGCCAGCGCGCGGTGGCCGCGGCCGGGCTTGGCGGCGGAAAAGCTCTCCTCCATGGCGAAGCGCCGCCGCCAGGATTCGTCGCGCATCTCACGGCTCGCAAGAAACTCATCGAAGGGGATCGGCCGGTTCTTGGTCCAAAGGCCTCCGGGCGAGCGGAAATCAGGGATGCCGCATTCGGTCGAGATGCCGGCGCCGGTGAAAGGCACAATCGACCGCGCGCCCTCGATCAAAGCGCGCAGGCGGGAAATCGCGGTCGCAAGGTCCGGGGCGATCATGGCCGCGCTTTCCTATATAAAGTTCGGTCCAGACCCCGCCAAAGCCGGCGATCGACGATGAGGTCCTTCATGCGATATCTGCACACCATGCTGCGCGTGCGCAATCTCGATGCCGCGCTCGACTTCTACTGCAACAAGCTCGGCCTGAAGGAGACCCGCCGGCGCGTGGACGAGAAGAACCGTTATACGCTGGTGTTTCTGGCCGGCCCCGAGGACGAGAAGCTGATCGAGGGCAGCAAAAGGAACGGTCGGCCGGGCCCGGAGGTGGAACTGACCTTCAACTGGGATAGCGAAGACTATGGCGAGGCTCGCTTTTTCGGCCACCTCGCCTACGAGGTTGACGACATCTACGCCGCCTGCGACCGGCTGATGAAGGCGGGCGTGACCATTAACCGGCCGCCCCGTGACGGTGTTATGGCCTTCGTGCGCTCTCCGGACCACCATTCGATCGAGCTTCTTCAGAAAGGCGCGGCGTTGCCGCCCCAGGAGCCCTGGAAATCAATGGCGAATACCGGCCATTGGTGAGCTTGCCGCTGACGGCGAAGCCAACTATACGAACCGCCGGAGCGCGGTCAGCAAAAGTGGGAAACCGGTTTTGCGTCCGACCGCGCGACAGGGCGGCTGCCGATCCGGCGATCCGCCTATTGCGCCCTTCGTCTAGCGGTCCAGGACGCCGCCCTTTCACGGCGGAAACACGGGTTCGATTCCCGTAGGGCGCGCCATCGCCGGCAATGGCGCGAAGCGCCGTCTGCTCGCCGCCTGCGCCACACCCCGGTAGGGCGCGCGCTTCTGTCACGCGGCCTTCGCTTCATGTCTGCCATGCGCAATGCCGGCCTGCGAGGATGTGCCGCATTCCGCGCGTAATTTTACAAAGAAAATATGAGCCGAACGGTTTCGGGCGGTTAGTTGTTGGCTGTCCCGAAATCGGCTCCCCGGGAGCATCTGGCCATGATGAAAAGCAAGAACATAGTGTCGGCCTTGCGGCGCGACGTGTCCTTCGTCTGGCACGCCGTGATCGCCGTGGTCTTCATTGGTTTTGCCAGCCTTGCGGTGGCGGCCGCCCTGCTCGACCTGCTATCGATCAGGCACTGAATTATTTTCGCATGATCTTATCCGAAAACCGGTTCGGGCATGCGCTAAACCGGCGGATAGAGATGCTGGCGCCCGTTGAAATCTTCCACGACGTAATGCGCCGAACCGTTGCGGCCGGCAGGCTTGATGTAAGTCGGACCGATCGGCGACTTGCCGTGACCGCCCGGAATGTCGAGCACGTATTCGGGCTGGCATAATCCCGACAACCGGCCGCGAAGCCTGCGCATCAGCTCCTGCCCCGTCGCGATGTCGGTGCGCAGATGTGCCGTGCCCGGCGCGAGATCGCCGTGGTGCAAGTAATAGGGCTTGATCCGGCACTCCACCTGCGCCCGCATCAGATCGCCCAACGCCTGCGGCGTATCGTTGACGCCGGCGAGCAACACCGATTGCCCGAGCAGCGGAATGCCGGCATCGGCGAGCCGCGCGCAGGCCGCGCGCGCTTCCGGCGAAAGTTCGCGCGCATGGTTGACGTGCACAGCGACATAGACCGCTTTGCCCTTCGCCTTGATGGCGCGCACCAGCTCCGGTGTGATTCGTGCGGGTACGGCCACCGGCACGCGCGTGTGAATGCGCACGACCTTGACGTGCTCGATCTCCGACAGGCGCTTCATCACCGCGCGCAGACGGCGTGCGGACAGCACCAGCGGATCGCCTCCGGTGAGGATCACCTCCCAAATTTCCGGATGCGCGCCGATGTAGGAGAACGCCGCTTCGAGCGCTTCACGCGACAAAGCGTTGGGCTTGTCGGGACCGACCATCTCGCGGCGGAAGCAGAAGCGGCAATAGACCGCGCAGATGTGGGTGAGCTTGAGCAACACCCGGTCAGGATAGCGGTGCACGATGCCTTCGACGGGCTCATGCGCATGGTCGCCGATCGGATCGGTGAGTTCCTCGGGGCGATGGTCGAGTTCGTCCGTTCGGGGAATGAATTGCCGCGCGATCGGATCGTTCGCATCGGTCGGGTCGATCAACGACGCAAAAGCCTCCGGCACCGCCACCGCATAGCGGGCGGCCACCGCCTCGAGCGCGGCGCGCCGCTCGGGCGCGACAAGGCCGTGCTCGCAAAGCTGTTCGGGTGTGCGCAGCGTCGACATGACATCATCCTCTTCAAATTACGGCTCGACCACCGGCGTCCAGATCACCTGGTCGATGCGCTCTGCACCGGTCGCCAGCATCCCCAGCCGATCGAAGCCGAGCGCGATGCCGGCAGCCGGCGGCATCTGCGCCAGCGCGTCGAGGAAATCCTCATCGACCGGATAGCGCTCGCCGTGGATGCGCTGTTTCTCGGCCATCGCCGCCTCGAAGCGCGCGCGCTGCTCGGCCACATCGGTCAGTTCGCCGAAGGCATTGCCGAGCTCCACCCCGCAGGCATAGAGCTCGAAGCGCTCCGCCACCTGGTCGCTTCCGGGCTTTGCCCGCGCCAGCGCCGCCAGCGGCAGCGGATACTCATATAGAATGGTCGCGCGGCCAATGCCGAGATGCGGATCGACGCGCTCGACCAGAATGCGGCTGAAGATGTCGCCCCAGTGATCGTCATCCGCGATCGCCACGCCCGCTTTGGCCGATTGGGCGGCAAGGATCGACCGGTCGCCCTCCCCGCCGGCGATGCTCGCCAGGAGATCGACCCCGGCATAACGCGAGAAGGCTTCCGCCACCGTGATACGCTCGGGCGCAGCAAACGGATCGGCGGTCTTGCCGCGGAAGCGGAACTCGGCCGTTCCCGCGGCGCGCGCGGCTTGCGCCAGCAGGGCCGCGCAGTCATCCATCAGCGCCTCATAGGGCGCATTTGCCCGATACCATTCCAGCAGCGTGAATTCGGGGTGGTGCAAGGCGCCCCGCTCGCGGTTGCGGAACACACGGGCGAAATCGACGATCCGGCTCTCCCCGGCCGCCAAGAGCTTCTTGGCCGCGAATTCCGGCGAGGTGCGCAGATAAAGTGTCCGGTCTTCGCCGCCCGGCCCGATCAGCTTGGTCGCGAAGGCGTGCAGATGGGTCTCGTTACCGGGCGAGACCTGCAAGGCGGCGGTCTCGACCTCGATAAAGCCCTGTCCGACAAACCAAGCCCGCAAGGCGGCCGCGATCCGCGCCCGCGCCAGCAGAAAAGGCCGGCGGGTGGCATGGACGCCGGGCAGCCAGAACGGCGGACTTTTGGGCACATTCACCTCGGCGCGGAACCTGTCCGGAAAGGCTGGCGTCCCCCGTCAAGATCGCTATGGTGCGGCCCGAATCCGCGGCCCGCCGCCCCCCTCGAGGCCCCTTTCCATCCAAGGACTGTTATCGTGAAGGTCATCGCCAGCCAGCTCCGCAAGGGCAATATCGTCGATATCGACGGCAAGCTCTATGTCGTCCTCACCGCTGAAAATTTTCATCCCGGCAAGGGCACGCCCACCACCCAGGTCGATATGCGCCGGATTTCCGACGGCGTGAAGACCTCGCAGCGCTACAAGACCACCGACCAGGTCGAGCGCGCCCATGTCGAGGACCATGAGTACAGCTATCTCTACCAGGACGGCGACGGCTTCCACTTCATGAACCAGGAGAACTACGAGCAAATCCAGGTCCCGGCGGACGTGGTCGGGGATATGGCGACTTATCTGCAAGAGGGCATGGTGGTGAGCCTCGCCATCCATGAAGGCACGGCCGTCTCGATGGAAATCCCGCAGAAAGTAACGCTGGAGATCACCGACACGGAGCCGGCGATGAAGGGCCAGACCGCCTCGGGCTCGTTCAAGCCCGCGATGCTCTCGAACGGCGTGCGCACCATGGTGCCGACCCACATCGTCACCGGCACCCGCGTGGTGGTCAACACCGCCGACGGCTCCTACGTCGAGCGCGCGAAGGATTGAGCCTGCTCATCCCTCCCCCGCAGGGGGAGGGTGGCGAGCCATGAGCGCGTTTACGCGCGTCTTCGACGCGCTATGGCGAGCCGGGTGGGGGCGCCCTTGAGCATGCCCAGTGCGAAACCCCACCCCCGGCGCTTGGCGCCGGATCCTCCCCTTTCAGGGGAGGGATGAGAGCTATACCCTTACGCTCGCGCGCAGCTCCTTCGGAAACAGGTCGTCCGGCGTCAGCCGCTTTGATGTCACGCCTTGCGCGTACGCGAAGCGGCAGAAGGCGTCGAGCGTCTTGCGGTTGGCTTCCAGCCCGTAAGGGAAGGAATCGCCGCCGAAGCTCTGGCCCCATTCATCCGCGATCGCCGCCGCCCACGGCACCGGAATACGCGAGGCGGTCAGATCCTGGATGCGCTCGACGCTGCGCGCTTTCGCCTCCTCGAAGGCCTTGAACAAGTTCATCGCCGCCCAAGGATAGCGCTCGAACACCGCGCGGCGGATCGCCATCACGTGCATGATCGGATAGATGCCGGTCGCGCCGTAATAGCGCATCTCCTCACCCCGATAGTCCGGATAGAGTCGGACAATCTTGCCCGCGCCCGCCTCGAACGCGGACGGCACCCGCGCCGAAATGGCGGCGTCGATCTCGCCCGACAACAACATCGCGGAAACGCTGGTATCGCGCCGCTGCTCGTATTGGATGCCTTCCGGCAGCGTGAACTCGACCTTCTCCTCGCGCCCGGCCTCGTTCATGCCGGCCTGCACCCATTTGATCTTGCGCAAGTCCACGCCGGCGGTCTCGCTCAGGAATCCGCGCGCATAAATGCCTGCCGTCTGTGCCCATTCCGGGATACCGACCCGCTTGCCTTCGAGGTCCTTCGGCGAGGTGATGCCGCGATCGGCACGCACATAGAAGGCCGAATGGCGGAACACCCGCGACGGGAATACCGGAATGCCGATAAAGGGCGAATTTCCGAGCGAGGCATAACCGATGAACTTGCCGAAGGACATTTCGGAGACGTCCCACTCCCGGTTCTTGATGAAGCGGAAGAAGACCTCCTCGACCGGCAGCACGAAACTGGTGAGCACGATGCCGTCCGGCCGTACCGCGCCGTTCATGAGGTCGCGGACGTGGTCGTAATCGGTGGTGGCGAGCGTGAGGTGCAGCCGCGCGGTGCCGCCGTTTTCGATGATCTCGGGCGGCCGGCCCGGATCGGCTCCCGCTTCGCCCAAACCCATCGCCCTGTCATGCACCGTCATGTCGGCTTTCCTTCTTGTTCCGGACCCTTGTCCGCCGCCGTCCTATGCCGCTACTCTCGCTTCTTGCCAAGACTCAATTGGCGATACCGAAAAGAAGGTCCAAAGGGGCGCAAATTGAGACTTCCGGTCGTTGTCAGCGCCGCGCTGCTGCTGATGGCAGGTCCGGCCGCCGCCGGCAAAATCGAGGCCCCTGACGTCGCCCTCTCGCCGGTCAACTGGGCGGCGGCCGCCACCTCGTTGTCTGATCACGGCATCGACACGCCGGCCGAGGAATTTGCCCGCATCAATGCGCAGACCGGACGGCGCTTCCCCGGCATCGCCAGGAGCCGGGTGCCAGTGCTGCTGCCGATCGACATCGACGCCTTCCGCGCCGACGACGCGTTGGGCAGCCCGGCGGCCGCCACCTCCGACCGTTATTTCGGTCCTTTCCAGCCATCGAAATTCTTTCTGGCGGGACCGGCCGGCTATTCGGCGACCTTCTGGCTCCATCGTGGCGAGGGCGGGCTCAATTTCCGCTTCCGGAAGCCGGTCGAGATCGAGATCACGGGAGCGGCGTTCACCTACGTTCTCGACGGGCCCACCCATCAGGAAGTGTTTCCGGCAAAGGATCTGGAAGATTCTTACCCCGGCATCAGGCGGATTCTTCGCGATGCCCATGTGCGCTATGCTTTCGAACGCTTCGGCGTGCCCTATGTGGTGTCGATCCAGTGCTACGACCGTCCTCCTTCGTACAAATACCTGGCCTGCCGCGAGGCCGATCCCATCGCGGTGAAATTCCTGCGCATGCTGCGCACCGCCGGCGGCTCGCCGCTGCCGGTCGCGATGCCGCACATCGACCTGACGCGGCCGAAG
>DATCXE010000376.1:0-11593 GCA_036565985.1 Bradyrhizobium sp. | reverse complement strand
GCCGGTGCCGTTGCCCAGCATCAGCGGCACGCCGCCGAGCAGCGCCGCCATCGTGGTCATCATGATCGGCCGAAACCGCAGCAGCGCCGCCTGACGGATGGCGGCCTCGGGCTCCAGGTGCTGGTCGCGCTCGGCCGCGATCGCGAAATCGACCATCATGATGCCGTTCTTCTTGACGATGCCGATCAGCAGAACGATGCCGATCAGCGCGATCAGGCTGAAGTCGAACCCGAACATCATCAGGATCGCGAGCGCGCCGACGCCGGCCGAGGGCAGCGTCGACAGGATGGTGATCGGGTGGATGTAGCTTTCGTAGAGAATGCCGAGGATCAAATAGACCACGACGAGTGCGGCCAGGATCAGGAGCGGCACCGTGCCGAGCGATTGCTGGAAGGCCTGCGCCGTGCCCTGGAAGCTGGAGGCGAGGGTGGGCGGCGCGCCGAGTTCGACCATCGCCTGCTGCACCGCGTTGGTTGCCTGACCGAGTGCTGCGCCCTGGGCGAGGTTGAAGCTGATGGTGATGGCGGGGAACTGGCCCTGATGGCTGATCGAGAGCGGCCGCACCGGCACGCTGGTCCAGGTCGCAAAGGCCGATAGCGGCACCTCATCGCCCGTAGTCGGCGACTTCACGTAGATCTTGTTCAGCGTGTCGAGGCTGCCCTGCAGTTCGGGCAGCACTTCCAGGATCACGTGATAGCTGTTGAGCTGCGTAAAGTATTGCGTCACCTGACGCTGGCCGAACGCGTCATAGAGCGTATCGTCGATCATTTGCGGCTGGATGCCGTAGCGCGAGGCCGTGTCGCGGTTGACCTTCAGTTCCAGCGTGGTTCCGTTGGTCTGCTGGTCGGTGGCGACGTCGCGTAGTTCCGGCAGGGTCTGCATCTTCGCCAGGATCTTTGGCGCCCATTCGTTCAGTTCGGCCAGATTGGGGTCCTGCAGCGTGAACTCGAACTGGGTGCGCGTCGGCCGGCCGCCGAGCCGCACGTCCTGCGCCGCCTGCATGAACAGCCGCGCGCCCTCGACCTTTTCCAGTTTGGGACGGAGACGGGCGATGATCTGCTGCGCGCTGGCTGACCGCTCGTCGCGGGGCTTCAGCGTGATATACAGACTGCCGTTGTTGCCGGCCCGGCCGCTGCCGCCGATCACCATCGCGACCGTCGCGACATCAGGATCGGCCTGCACGATCTTGCCGAGCTCTTCCTGATGCCGCTTCATATCGGCAAACGAAATGTCCTGATTGGCCTCCGAGGTGGCCGTGATCAGGCCGACGTCCTGCTGCGGAAAGAAGCCCTTCGGGATGATGACGAACAGATAGACCGACAACGCCAGCGTCGCGAAGAAGATCATCAGCGTCGTGAACTTCCAGCGCAGTGCAAGGTTGAGCCCGCGCTCATAGGCGCGCAGCATGGCATCGAAGCCGCGCTCGCTCCATTGGTAGAACCTGCCATGCTTGGCCTCGTGCTCCGCACGCAGGAAACGTGACGCCATCATCGGCGTCAGCGTCAGCGATACCACCATGGAGACGAAGATGGTCATTGCCAGCACGACGGCGAACTCGCGGAACAGCCGCCCGATGATGCCGCCCATCAGCAACAGCGGGATCAGCACCGCCACCAGCGAGATGCTGATCGAGACGATGGTGAACCCGATCTCTTTGGCGCCCCTCAGCGCCGCGGCGAACGGCTTTTCACCTTCCTCGATATAGCGGGTGATGTTTTCCAGCATCACGATGGCGTCGTCGACCACGAAGCCGACCGCGATCGTGAGCGCCATCAGCGACAGATTGTCGAGCGTATAGCCGAATACCCACATCAGTGCGCAGGCGCCCAGTAGCGCCAGCGGCACGGTCACCGTCGGGATCACGGTGGCCCAGAAGCTGCGCAGGAAGATGAAGATCACCATCACGACCAGCGCGATGGTGATGAGCAGGGTGAATTGCACGTCTTGCACCGCGGCGCGGATGGTCTGGGTGCGGTCGCTCAGGACCTCGATCTTGATCGCCGGCGGGATGGCCGCTTCGAGCCGCGGCAGCGTCGCCTTGATCTTGTCGACGGTTTCGATGACGTTGGCGCCGGGCTGCTTGAACACGATCAGGAACACGCCGCGCTTGCCGTTGGCCCAGGCGGCCTGCTTGGCATCCTCAGGACCGGTGACGGCCCGGCCGATATCGCGGATGCGCAAGGGGCCGCCGTTACGGAACGCGATGACGACGTCGTTCCAGTCCTTTGAGGCTGTCAGCTGGTCGTTGGCGTAGATGGTGTAGGCCCGCGTCGCGCCGTCGATGTTGCCCTTGGGACTGTCGACGGTGGTGATGGCGATCTGGCTGCGCACGTCTTCCAGCGACAGGCCCTTGGCGACGAGCTTGCCCGGATCGATCTGAATCCGGATTGCCGGCTTCTGCTGGCCGCCGATGGTGACCTGCGCCACGCCGGAAATCTGGCTGATCTGTTGCGCAAGCTGCGCATCGACCGCATCCGAGACCGTCGTCAGCGGCAACGTGTCCGACGTCGCCGACAACAGGAGGATCGGGGAGTCGGCCGGATTGACCTTGCGATAGGTCGGTGGCGAGGGAAGGTTCTTCGGCAACTGGCCGCCGGCGGCGTTGATGGCCGCCTGCACGTCGTTGGCGGCGCCGTCGATGTTGCGGTTGAGGTCGAACTGGATCGTGATGGCCGTGGTGCTGAGATAGCTGGTCGACGTCATCTGCGAGACGCCGGGGATCTGGGCAAGCTGGCGCTCGAGCGGCTGCGCCACCGAGGAGGCCATGGTTTCCGGGCTCGCGCCGGGCAGGGAAGCGGCGACCTGAATGGTCGGGAAGTCGACCTGCGGCAATGGCGCGACCGGCAGCAACGGGTAAGCGACGAGGCCGATGAACAGGATGCCGGCCATCAACAGCGAGGTGCCGATGGGGTAGCGAATGAACGGCGCCGAGATTCCGTCGCTCATTCCTGGTTGACCTTGGACAAGCCGGTGTCAGAACTGGCAACCGCGGTGCTGACCAGCGCGCCGGGTTGCACCCTGTACTGTCCGGACGTGATCACCTGCTGCCCCGGCGTCAGGCCCTCATCGACCACCGACCGGCCGTCGACCGAATTCGTCACCGTGATCTTGCGCAGGTCGGCCTTGCTTTCCGGATTGACCGCATACGCGTAAAGACCGTCGGGTCCGTGCTGAACCGCATCGTCGGGGACGACGGTCGCGTCCTTCAACGTCTTGATCAGCAGGCGCGTGGAAACCGATTGGCCCGGCCACAGCGCATGGTCCTTGTTGTCGAATACGGCCTTCAGCCGGATCGTTCCGCTCGTGGTGTCGACCTGGTTGTTGATCAGCGCCAGCGTGCCGGTCGACAGCACCTGCTTGCCGTCGGTAGACAGCGCGATCACCTTTGGCGGCGAGACGGCGAGCGCCGACTTGATCTCGGGCAGTTGGTCTTCCGGGGCGGTGAAGATCACCGCGATCGGTTCGATCTGGGCGATGGTCACGATGCCGGTCTGGGTCGCGGCGTTGACGATGTTGCCGACGTCGACCTGGCGCAGGCCTGCGACGCCGGAAATCGGCGCCTTGACGGTGGCATAGTCGAGCTGGGTCTGCGCGTTCTCGATCAGCGCGGTGTCGGCGGCAATCTGGGCCGTGAGCTGCGCAACGGTCGAGCGCTGCGTGTCGGTCTGTTGCCGGGTTGCGAATTCACCGAGCTTGGTAAAGCGCTGGAGGTCGAGGTTGGCGTTGGCGAGATTGGCTTCGTCCTGGACCTTCTTGGCCTTGGCCTGGTCGAGCGCGGCCTGGAACGGCCGAGGGTCGATCTCGACCAGCGTGTCGCCCTGCTTGACGAACTGGCCTTCCTGGAACGTGATCTTGTCGATCTGGCCGTCGACGCGGGTGCGAACCTGGACGGTGTTGAAGCCTTGAACGGTGCCAAGACCGGTCAGATACACCGGAAAGTCAGCCTTCTCGACCGAAGCAATCTTGACGGGGACCGCGATCTGGGCCGGACCGGACTTCCGGGCGTGAGCCTGTGCCAAGTGGTTGCCGCCGTGGAATTTCTCCCAACCGAAATAGCCAAGCGCTGCTATCGCTGCGACCAGCAAAACCCAACGGATGGTGCGCGACCTCAACATGCCGACTACCGGTTCGGGAAACGAACAATCGTGCTCAAGGGGGCCCAGAGACGCAGATGTGTCCCAGCCACGGAGATATAACGTCGACCCAGCCGAAGCGCATAAACACTAAGGCTTGAGAATCCTAAACATTTGGAAAGGTTCCGCGGTCGCGGACGGGAGGCTGCGGGGCCGCCGGACGTCGACGGCTCGATGTCGAACCGGGTTGAACGCGGGATGGATGTCGGTCATATCGCGCGCACCGAAGCTTTGAAGTTGGAGTGCACGATGGACGAACTGAACGGACGCATGATGGCGTGCCAGATCTTGATCACGGGCCTGATCGCACGCGTCGCCAATGATTCGCCCGATCCGTTGCGCTTCCTCACGAGCTTCCGCGACGAGATCAGAGCAGTGGTGAAGGGCGTCAACATCGCCGGCCTGGAGAACACCGATCGCGTCCGTCAGGTCGCGCAGTCGACGGTCGATGAATTGTTTTCGCTGATGAAGCCGCCGAGCAGCGACGATGCGAGTAATGCCTGATTTTACGGTGTTTCCCGCGCTTCTTTAGAACGATTAAAAGAATCGTTTTTAGAATGATTCAAGCTCGCAGATTAGAATCGTTTTGAACTGGATCGATTCAAGGGGCGTGCAGCCCCAATCGCGTTGACCCCAAAATTTTCGATCGGTACCTAACGACGCGGGACCATTCGCCGCAATGCGGTGAATCGAAAATCATCAGGGGCATGGAATGAATCAAGCAAAGGCACCGAGGTCGCTTCGTTTCGAAGCGGCGACGAACTCGGTCGGTCAGACAATCGAAAGCAATTCCGGCAAGAAGGTTTCCGCGGTTGCGGGCCTGATTGCGGTCGCGTCGTTTTCCGGCGCGGAAGCGCAGCAATCCAGCCTCCCGCCGGTGACGGTCGATGCCCCGGTCGCTCGCCCGCGTCCTGCCGCGTCAAAACCTTCGCCGGACCAGGTCCGCGCCCGCAGCGCGCTGCGCCGCGCCGCCCGTCGTGCTCAGCCAGCGCAAGTGGCCCCCGTGCCGTTCCCGAATGCCGGTGGACTGGCCCCCGACCGCGATCCTTACGCGGACCCTGCGGCGCCCTACAAGGGGGATCGGGTGCAGGCGTCCGGCAAGTTTCCGGAGCCGTTGTTGAACACGCCGAAGACCATCACGGTGCTCACAAGGGAGGTGCTCCAGGACAAGAACATCACCTCGCTGCGCGAGATCGGGCGCTCCACCGCCGGCGTGACACTGGGGTCGGGCGAGGGCGGCAACGCGTTCGGCGACCGGTTCTTCATCCGCGGTTTCGATGCGCGCAACGACGTCTTCATCGACGGCATCCGCGATCCTGCCGTCAGCATCCGCGAGAATTTCTTCACCGAACAGATCGAGATTTTGCGCGGCCCGGCGTCTGCCTATGCCGGCCGCGGCACCGCCGGCGGCGCCATCAATATCGTCACCAAGCAGGCGAGGGATGCCAACTTCTACAACGCCGAAACCTCGTTCGGCACCGACCACACCAAGCGCGTCACGTTCGACGTCAACCAGGTGATCAGCCCGACCTTCTCGATCCGCACCGGCGGCCTGTTCCAGGACGCCAATGTCGCCGGCCGCAACTATGTGACCGACGATCGCTGGGGCGGATTCGTCTCGACCAAGTGGACGCCGACCGACAGCATCAAGATCACCACGAACTACGTCCACACCGACCTCAGCGGCCTGCCGGATTTCGGCGTGCCGTGGTATCGGCAGGGCAACACGCCCGTCACCGAGGCCGGCATCCCGCGCCAGAACTGGTACGGCTTCGTCAATCGCGACTTCCAGACCGCGCGGCAGGATTTTGGTACGCTTGTCGGCGAGTTCAAGATCACCGACAGCATCACGCTGACCAGCCGTACCCGCGCCGAGCACTCGCTGCTGGCCTATATCGGCACGCTGCCCAACTCGCCCAACACGACCAGTCCCAATCCGGCTGCGTGGACGTTCACCGCGAGCCCGCAGAGCCGCAACCAGTGGGTCGATATCCTGGCGAACCAGGAAGAGGCCACGTTCAAGTTCGACACGGGGGCGGTCAAGCACAACGCGGCGGTTGGCGTCGAGTTTTCCAATGAGCGCGTCGGGATCGACCGCTACACCGGGCTTGCCTCGGAAGCGTTTGGCGCGGGGTTCAACGGTAACGGCGCTTTGGCGAACCAGTCGATCTATCTCCCGACCTACACGCTCCTTCCGTTCACCAACGTCCCGTCGCTGATCGGAAATCCGACCCGCTACAATGTCGACAGCAAGGCCCTCTATGTGATGGACACCGCCAACTGGCAGGACACCATCATCCTGAACGGCGGCTTGCGTTACGACGGCTATGATCTGCGATCGTCGAACAACACGGCGTCCGCTTCGGTCAACTCGGATTTCGTCAATTACAACGTCGGCGCCGTCTTCAAGCCGATGCCGATCGGAAGCATCTATGCGGCCTATGCGACGTCGACCAATCCGTTCGGCTCGGAGCTCGACGGCACCGCCACGGACTATGGTGGCGTTCCGCCAAACGCGGCCGTCATCCTTGGCCCCGAACGCAACAAGGCCGCCGAAGTCGGCACCAAGTGGGAACTGTTCGATCGCCACCTGCTGGTGACGGGCGCGCTGTTCCATACCGAAAAGGACAATGCGCGCGAAACCGTCAACGGCGTTCTGGCGTCGGGAGCGGCCTACCAGGTCGAGGGTATCGACCTCGAGGCGAGCGGCAAGATCACCGAGCGCTGGAGCGTCTTCGGCGGTCTCGTGCTGATGCGGTCGAAGGTGACGCAGAGCGCACTTCCTTCCAACATCGGGCTGCAGATGGCCAACATCGCCCATCAATCCTTCAGCATGTTGAGCAAGTACAAGTTCGACAATGGCTGGGAGCTTGGCGGGCAGGCGGTCTACCGCTCGAAGATCTATGGCGGCACCTTCGGCGCCAACACCGGCACCGAGCTTCCCAGCTACTGGCGGTTCGATGCGTTCGTCGAGAAGAAGATCGACAAGAACTGGACCATGAAGCTCTACGCGCAGAACCTGACCAACAAGCTCTATTACGACACGCTCTACCGCAGCGCGACGCCGTTCGTCGCGGTCGCGCCGGGGCGGGCGTTCTATCTCGTCACGTCGGCGAAGTTCTGATCGTGCTGATCTGTGTCCCCGGGGTGCTGAGCAAGGATGATGTGGCGGATTTCCGCCGCATCATGGACGCGACCGCCTGGGAAGACGGCCGCTCGACTGCGGGAGCGCAATCGGCCATGGTCAAGCGCAACGAGCAGCTTCCGCCGGACAGCGAGGCCGCGCGCACGCTCGGCAATCGCGTGCTTTCGGCGCTGACGGCCAGCCCGAGATTCATCTCGGCGGCGATCCCGCAGCAGATCTTTCCGCCGCTATTTAATCGCTACGCGGCCTCCGGCGGGCACCATTTCGGCCTCCATGTCGACAACGCGGTGAGGGGAGATCGCCTGACGGGGTTGCGGATCCGGACCGACCTGTCGGTAACGCTGTTTCTGTCCGAACCGGAGGAGTACGATGGGGGCGAGCTGGTGGTTGAGGACCTCTATGGTTCCCACGAAATCAAGCTCGCGGCCGGGGACCTCGTTCTTTATCCTGCGTCTAGTTTGCATCTGGTCACGCCGGTCACGCGAGGTATGCGCGTGGCGTCTTTTTTCTGGTTGCAGAGCATGGTACGGGATGCACACGCCCGCAGCCTCATTTTCGATCTCGATACCTCGATCCAGGCCCTGGTGGAGCGGCTTGGCCGAGACGACCCCGAAACGGTCAAATTGACCGGTATCTATCACAACCTGATCCGCTACTGGGCCGAAGTATGAAAATGTCAATTTCTCGCGCGACACTTGCGATCATCCCGGCGCTGGCAATGCTGACGCTGGCGGTGCCGGGACCGGCCCAGCAGAGCATGAGCCCCGCAGCGCCATCCGCGCCCGCGGTTCAACAGGCGCCAGCGATTCAGCAGGCGCCGGTGGCATCGCAAGCTCCCGCCGCGCCCGCCCAGGCGGCGCAGCCGGTTCAAGCGGCGCAGCCAGTTCAGGCGGCGCAGCCGGCCCAAACCGCACCGTCCGCTGAGGCCACTGCCACGCCGGGCGAGCGCGACAAACTGCTCAAGGCCGCCGCGGCACAGCTCCATGATTTGTCGCCATGGTCGATGTTCATGTCGGCCGACGTGCTGGTCAAGGCGGTGATGATCGGGCTCGCCTTTGCCTCGCTGGTGACCTGGACGATCTTCATCGCCAAGATGATCGAGATGGCCGTGATTCAGCGCAAGCTGCGCTCGGCGCTGGCCAAGATCGCCGAGGCACGGTCACTCGCCGAAGCGCAATTTGCGCTCGGGGCCAAGGGCAGCGTGCTGGCCTCACTGCTCGCGGCGGCGATGCGCGAGGCGCGGCTGTCGGCGGGCATTTCGAGCGACGCCGGCATCAAGGAACGCGCCGCATCGCGCTTCTCGGAAATCGTCCGCGCCGAAGCGCGGCGGGTCCGGCTCGGCATGGGCCTGCTGGCGACCATCGGCGCGACGTCGCCCTTCGTCGGACTGTTCGGCACGGTCTGGGGCATCATGAACAGCTTCATCGGGATTTCGAAGGCGCAGACCACGAACCTTGCGGTCGTGGCCCCCGGCATCGCCGAGGCGCTGCTCGCCACCGCCATCGGCCTGGTCGCAGCCATTCCCGCCGTCATCATCTACAATCACTTCACGCGCGTCACCAAGGGCTACATGGAAATGGTCAGCCGCGCCTCCGGCGCCGCGGGGCGGCTGCTGTCGCGCGATCTCGATCGTACCCATGTCAGCGGTGGCCAGCATTCCCGAGCGACGGCAGCGGAGTAGACGATGGGCGCATCGATTTCCGAAGCCGACGTCGATGACGACAGCGATTTTGCGGAATCGCACGAGATCAACGTCACGCCGTTCATCGACGTCATTCTGGTCCTGCTGATCATCTTCATGGTCGCCGCGCCGTTGTCGACCGTGGACCTGCCGATCGATCTGCCGACCTCGACCGCAACCCCGCAGAAGAAGCCGGACAAGCCGACCTATGTCAGCATCAAGCCGGATCTTGCCGTCGCGATCGGTGAAAACCTGGTCAAGCGGGTCGACCTGGTGCGCTCGCTCGACGCGATGCCGGATGCCAGCAAGGAGCGCCACATCTTCCTGCGCGCCGACCGCGCCGTGCCCTATGGCGAGTTGATGGACGTTCTCGAAATCCTGCGCGCCGGCGGCTATTCGAAGATCAAGCTGGTCGCGCTCGAAGGTGCTCCCGATCCGGCGGCCCAGGCGGCGCCGGCAAGGCCATGACGGATATTGACGAGCAGAAGTCGTCCCGGCGGATCTGGATTTTTGCCGCGGTGACGGCGCTTGCGCTTCACATCGGCGGCGCGGCGCTGGCGATCGCGCATTTGCAGGCCGAAGAGGCCGACGATGCGCTCGGTGCATCCGCGATCGAAATCGGCCTGGAACTCGCTTCGGTGCATCGTGAAGTGACCGACCTGCCGCCCGGTCCCGACACCGATGCCTCCACGGCATCGCCACAGCTTGCCGAGCAGAAGGCCGAGGTCAAGGAGACCGAACTGCCGCAGGACAAGCCGACCGAGCCCGAGGAAGCCGACCGGGTGGTGACGGAAAGCGAGTCGAAGAAGCCCCAGGAAGACGATCCGAAGGTCGCGGCCGTGCAGACGCAGGCGTCCACGGAGTCGGTTGCCGCCGAAGCGACCGCGACGCCGAGTTCAGAGGCCATTCCGGAAGGGGAGCGGTCGGTGGCGCCGGCGATCGGCACCGGCGAAACCGCGCGGCGCGTGCGCGCGACCTGGCAAAAGGAACTGATCGCCCATCTCGACAAGCACAAGCGCTACCCTTCGGAGCGCTCGCAGAAATCCGCCGAGATCCAGGTTCGTTTCACCCTCGACCGGCTGGGCCACGTGATCTCGACCAGCATCGAAAAAGGTTCGGGCGATTCCGCGTTTGACGAGGCGGCGCTGGCAATGGTGCGCCGCTCCGACCCGGTGCCGGCGCCGCCACCGTTGGTCGCCGATGAAGGGCTGAGCTTCACCTTGCCGGTGATCTTCCGGATCAAGGGCAAGAGCTGACCATAGCGTTTTCAAACGAAGCATGCCCCCGGACTCGATCCGGGGGTGGATGCCGGTTCGCATAGCAATCAAGCTTGCGCAGATTGCGTAGACTTATCGGCGATGGAAAACGCGTCTTATCGATTTAAGCACTGCTCTCTCCGTTCGTCATTGCGAGGAGCGAAAGCGACGAAGCAATCCATCTCTCCGCGCATGCGGCACGATGGATTGCTTCGCGGAGCCTGTTATCGGGCGCGCATTCGCGCGACCCGTTGGCTCGCAATGACGCTGCGCTAGATCGGATAGTGCTGTGGCCCGGTCTCGATCGTGATCCAGCGCAGTTCGGTGAACTCGGCGATGCCGGCCTTGCCGCCGAAGCGGCCATAACCTGACGCCTTGACGCCGCCGAACGGCATTTGTGCCTCGTCGTGGACCGTGGGACCGTTGACGTGGCAAATCCCGGAATCGATGCGCTTGGCAATTTCGAAGGCGCGGGCGATGTCGCGGCCGAACACCGCCGCCGACAGTCCGTACTCGGTGTCGTTGGCGACCGGCGCCATTGGGCTGGCGCTCATGATGGACAGAATGACGGCGCTCGTTGCGCCGTTGAGCAGTTCTTCGAGTGAAAGCTGGCGAGCCAGCCATCGGCATAGGTGCAACAAAGGCTGCGAAGGAGAGTATCGCGCCGGCATCATCGAGCTTGGCGAAGGCTTACTGATACTGGCGCGCCGCCGGCGCCTCGCACGACTAGCGGTTCGTCAGTCAGCTGCGTGAAGAGGGTCCCGGGAGGTTGCGTTCAGCACGGAAGAATGCGAGGCGTCTTGCCGAACAGTTGAGGCCTCGCGCCTAGCCCTTCGCGGCGGGTGCCGGCGGCACCGGCAGAATGATTTCGGAAGCGATCTTCCAGTCCTTCCCGACGCGAAGCCAATTGATGATCATCAGAAACGGCCTGGCTGTTCCATCCTGCCCTGCATATGAAACCGTGATGTTCATCGGCACGTAGGACTCGGCGACGTCGCGCGTCAGGCCGACAACCCTGAGCTTCGAATAATCTGGCTCGAGCACGACCGGACCGGAGCTACCGATATCATGCAGCTTTTGATCAATCGCCTCGTTGCCCCAAAAGCCGGCCCAGTTCCCCTCGGACTGGTTCGCGCTCTTGGCCACCAACAGGGTCGAGGGCGATTGCCAGAACATCCCATGCAGAGCCTTGAAATCGTGGTTGTTGGCCAATTCCATTAGCCTGCCGAACTTCGATTTTATGGCGCTGAGGGTCGCAGCATCCAGCGGCTCTTTCCTTACGGCGGGAGCAGACGCGACAACCCCGGTAGACAGAGCCGAGGCTGTGAGAGTGACAAGAAATGTCTTGTACATGCCGGAATTTCCCTTCCAACGTCTG
>DATCXE010000374.1:0-2425 GCA_036565985.1 Bradyrhizobium sp. | reverse complement strand
CAAATTTGCGCGCCTTGCCGAGCGCGGCGACGAACGGCGCTTCGACGCCGATGAGCCGCACCACCTTCATCAGACGGCGAAGGCCTTCGCCGGTCAGCAGCACCATGTCATCCAGCGGCCTTTCAATGGCCCGCACGATCCACCTTTCGATGGGTGCCGGGTCCGATGCATCGCGAATGGTGAACATCGGACATTGCAGCACGTCGGCGCCCTGTTCGGTGAGCAGGCGGGAAAACTGCGCTTCCTCCCGCGTTTCCAGGATCAGGATTCGGTAACCGTTCAATCTGTCAGCCATGATCGTGCTCCAACGCTTTTGCTTCGCGCTTTGTTCATCCTGACTCCGGTTTCCGGATTGGCGCAAGCGCGCCGGCAGTGATAGAGCAGGGCCGCAAAATCAACGGTTTCACCCTTCTGCCTGAATTGTAATCAAGTAGCCATGCCCGATCACCAGTTCGTCCTGACGCTGTCCTGCCCGGACCGCCCCGGCATCGTTTCCGCAGTGTCGACCTTTCTCGCCCACAACGGACAAAACATCCTGGATGCCCAGCAGTTCGATGACATCGAAACCGGGAAATTCTTCATGCGGGTGGTGTTCACCGCCGCCGATCTCGCGGTCGAACTGCAGGCGCTGCAGACCGGCTTTACCGCGATCGCCGACCGCTTCGCCATGGACTGGCAGATGCGCGACCGCGCCAGCCGCCGCCGGGTGATGCTGCTGGTCTCGAAGTCGGATCATTGCCTGGTCGATATCCTCTATCGCTGGAGGACCGGCGAGTTGGAGATGATCCCGACCGCCATCGTCTCCAACCATCCGCGCGAGACCTATGGCGCGCTGGATTTCGGCGACATTCCGTTTCACTACCTGCCGGTGACCAGGGAAACCAGGCGCGAGCAGGAAGAGGCGGTCTGGAAACTGGTTCAGGACAGCAAGACCGATCTCGTGGTGCTGGCGCGCTACATGCAGATCCTGTCGGACGAAATGTCGGCCAAACTGTCGGGACGCTGCATCAACATCCATCACTCGTTCCTGCCGGGCTTCAAGGGGGCGCGTCCCTACCACCAGGCCCATGAGCGCGGCGTCAAGCTGATCGGCGCCACCGCGCATTACGTCACGCGCGATCTCGACGAAGGCCCGATCATCGACCAGGACGTCGAGCGCATCAGCCATCGCGACAGGCCCGAAGATCTCTCGCGCAAGGGCCGCGACATCGAACGGCGCGTGCTGGCGCGCGCCATGCGTCATCACCTCGAGGACCGCGTGATCCTCAACGGCCGAAAGACCGTGGTGTTCATGGATTGACGCGGAAACGCGTCAGGAGCCTCCCGGATCGGGCGCTAGCGAGTGCCCTGGGTGGTCGGCCCGGGCCTGGTTTCCTCGCCACGTTCGGAAGCCGGCAACAGGCGCTTTCTTTCGCGCTCCCGCATGTACTCGTCGTATTTTGCCGTGCCGGGACGCGGCGGCGCATCTGCAGGAAGGCCGCCAATCGCTGCCGGAATGGCGTCGCTGATCCCGCCGGCGAGTTTCTCGTTGATCGTTCCGCAAGCGCTCACGCCGCAGCCCGCGAGGGCAACGGTGAGGAGGGTGGCAATGTGGCGCGCGCTGGTCGGCATCGGTAGCAGGCTACAACCTTAAACCTTTCAGGATGATGGATTTGGGGCAGACGCGGGATCATCGTCACTTTGTTGACAGCAACATCTTATTTGTACAATCGTACAAATAAGGGTCATCTCGAAGGTGACCCATATCATGATACCAGTGGAGCCTTGCCTCGCGAAGCATCTCGCCGGGACAGAACCATCGTCCGATTGACAATTTCGCGTCGGGGCACGCCAAGTTGCCGCTCCGCGCGGCGGAATGATCTGGGTTATGGTACCGCAGGGACCGGGGACTCGGTTCGAGGCACAAGACCGATCAGGGGAGGAACGATATTCATGTCTATTCGCAGTCAATTGCTGCTGGCGGCAACCGTCGCCGGGATGCTGGCCACCGCGCCGGCCTACGCCCAGGAAACCGTCAAGATCGGTCTCATTCTGCCGATGACCGGCGGCCAGGCCTCGACCGGCAAGCAGATCGACAATGCGGTCAAGCTCTACATGCAGCAGAACGGCGATACCGTCGCCGGGAAGAAGATCGAAGTCATCCTCAAGGATGATGCGGCGGTTCCCGACAATACCAAACGCCTCGCGCAGGAACTGATCGTCAACGACAAGGTCAATTTCATCGCGGGCTTCGGCGTGACCCCGGCAGCGCTTGCCGCCGCGCCGCTGGCGACGCAGGCCAAGATTCCGGAAATCGTGATGGCCGCGGGCACCTCGATCATCACCGAGCGCTCGCCCTATATCGTGCGCACCTCCTTCACGCTGGCGCAGTCGTCGACCATCATCGGTGACTGGGCCGCCAAGAACGGAATCAAGAAAGTCGCGA
>DATCXE010000356.1:0-15391 GCA_036565985.1 Bradyrhizobium sp. | reverse complement strand
CGTCGGCGACTTTAATTGCACCGGCGAGACGTTGACGGCCAGCCGGACATGGGACGGCCAGCCGGCGGCCTCAGAGCAGGCGGTCTGCATGACCCAGTCGCCGAGTTCATTGATCAGGCCGGTATCCTCGGCAACCGGGATGAACTCCGCCGGCGAGACCATGCCGCGTTCCGGATGGCGCCAGCGCAGCAGCGCCTCGCAGCCCGTCACCTCGCCGCTCGCGAGGTCCAGCAGCGGCTGGTAATGGAGTTCAAAGCTGCCATTGGCCAATGCCTGCCGAAGGTCCTGCTCCATGGTGAGCCGCGTCTTGGCGCGGGCGTCCATGGCCGGCTCGAAGAACCGATGGGTGCGGCGACCGCCGGACTTTGCGGCGTACATCGCGAGGTCGGCGTTCTTGATCAACTGATCGAGTTTGGTGCCGTCCTGCGGCGCCAGCGCGATGCCGATGCTGGCATCGGTCGAGAGGTGATGGCCGAGACACTGGTTCGGCTGCCGGATCGCCTCGAAGATCCGCGTGACGAATTCCTCGACGTCGGCGCGGTCGCCGACGGCGGTACGAATCACCGCAAATTCGTCGCCCCCCAGCCGGGCAATCAGGTCTGCCGGTTCGAGGCAGCCCTTGATGCGGGCAGCGACGGCCTTCAGCAGTTCGTCGCCGACATGGTGCCCGAGCGAGTCGTTGATGCCCTTGAATTCGTCGATGTCGATGTAGAGCAGGGCGAATTGCCTGCCGTGCACGGCCTTCGCAAGCTCGCGTTCGATCTGTTCGCGGAACAGCACCCGGTTCGGAAGATCGGTCAGCGCGTCGTAATGCGCGAGATGCGCGATACGTTCATTGGCAAGCCGGCGCTCGGTGACGTCGTCGACGACGTTGATGATGTAGCGCGGCTCACCTGCGGAATCCCGGATCGCCAGCCGCCGGGAGGTGACGTAGCGCTGCCCCATCGTCGGGCTTTCCCAGGGGCGCTCGTCCTTGAACAAGCCATCGGGAGATTGCAGTGTTTTTTCGTCATCGGCCGCGATGCCCTCGGCGAAGGCTTTCGAAAAGATGTCAAAAGCCGTCTTGCCGACGATCAGATCGCGCGAAATGCCGAACTGGGTCTCGGCCACGCGGTTGACAAGGAGATAGCGGCGGTCGTGCACGTCCTTCACGGTGATCTGCGACGGGATGTGGTCGATGATCTGGCTCAGGAAGGCGTAGTTGCGGTCGCGCTCCTGTTCGAGACGGCGGCGTTCGGTGATGTCCTCCATGGTGGCGACCCATCCGCCATCCGCCAGCGGCTTGCTGACCGCCATGAAGGACCGGCCGTCCGAGCATTGCATGATGCTGTGATCAACCTGGCCACGCGCAATGTTTCGCATGACGGTGGCGCAGAATCGTTCGACGTCGCCGTCGAACGAGCCGGTGTCCTTGCGATGCTGCATCAGGTCGCGGAAATGACAGCCCGGCTTCACGACATCGGTCGACAGGCCGTACATGGCGATATAGCGGCGGTTGAAGGTGACGACGCGCGCCGAGGCGTCGAACGTCACCAGGCCCTGGATCATGTTGTTGAGCGCGGTGTCGAGCCGGCCGCGTTCCGCTTCCAGCCGTCTCTGGGCCTCGCGGCTCTGCCGGGTGATCTGGCGGATGATCAGGAACAGGGTCAGGGCGATGACCGCAGCCGACAGCGTTGCCGCGATGACGAGAAACCGGGTCTGCTCGCGCCAGTCTTCCAGCGCGGCCGTGGTCGTGTTGGTCGCTACCACGATGCCCGGGTAATGCGTGAGCGGAGCCGCGGACCCCAGCCGGTCGGCCTGGTCGATCGGGCTCTGCACGCGCAGCGTCTGCCGTCCGCCCAGGTCCCGGACCTGTTGCAGCAACGGTGCCTTCGCAAAATTCTGTCCGATCAGTTCGTCCACTCTCGGGTGGCGTGCCAGCAGGGTGCCGTCGGCATGGAACATCGAGATCGCGGCACCCGTGCCGAGGGCCACGGAAGCGATGAATTTCTCGTAGTTGGCCGGGCTGATGTGCCGCGTCATCACGCCGAGGAAGACACCGTCCTCGCCGCGCAGCCGGTGTGCGATGATGGAGTGCTGGTTGCCGGTGAGGTAACTGCGGTTCTGCTCCGTCAGCACCGATACCGATCGCGGCTCGAATTTGAAGGTCTTGAAATAGGCCCGCTCGGAAATGTTGAGCGCCGGCGCCGGCGACGGCCGCGACCAGTTGATCATGTCGCCATTCGAATCGAAGATCGAGATGTCGCCGAGATAGGAGAGGACGCCGGGCTTGGATCTCAGGATTTCGTGGGCCTCGGGGCTCGCAATGCGCTCCCTGAAATCGTTCTCCGAGGCGAAGCCGGAGACCTGCAGCCGCGCGATCACGTCGGCGATGATGGTGTTGGAGTCCTCGAACTGCTGGTCGAAGTGACGGGCGAGCAGCAGGACGGTGTTTTCCAGCTCGCGCTCGCTATTGACCAGCGCGCGTTCGCGGAATTCGCCGGCCATCATGATGGTGCCGAAGAAGATCGCCGTCACCAGCAGGCCGCCGCAAAGCATCAGCCACAGCACCGGCCCCCGGATCGTGGCGGCAAGGTGCCGTCCGATGGCCGCGCTTCGGGACTTCAAGTCCTGCACGTGGTGAAGCAGATCGAGCATTTCCCCTTCTCTCCGGGGGACTTGCATACGATGCAGGCAGGTCACAAGCCGTTAGGAAATCCGGTTACCCGGGGGTTAACGTCCGAACGACAGCGTGAAACCGCTGCCTGTGCCGGGCAAATGACCGCTCAGCGGCGATAGCCGCCACCGCGCGAATAGGCCGGGCGGCCTTCCGGTGCCGGCCGGCTGGCGAGGCCGGCGCGCGCTTCGCTGGCACGCGGGGTCGTCAGCTTCAGATCCTCCAGGAAAATCGGCCGGGAGAAGTAGAAGCCCTGCGCGTAGCGGATCTTGGTCGCCGCCTGCAGATACGCCAGTTCCTCGTAGGTCTCGACGCCCTCGGCGATCACGGTCATGCCCAGTGCTTCGCTCAGCGACTCGATCGCCCGCAGGATGCCCTGGCTGCGCGGGCGCTGATGGATGTCGGTGATGAAGGAGCGGTCGATCTTGATTTCATCGGCGGTGATGTCGGCCAGCGCCGACAGCGATGAATAGCCGATCCCGAAATCGTCGATCGAGATTCCGATTCCGAGCTTGCGGAAGATCGGCAGGATTTCGTCCTGGAAATGCGTCTTGGTGACGAAGGCATCTTCCGTCACCTCGATCATGAAGCGACCCGGAAATCCAGTCGCCTCGAGCGCCTGCGCGAACGGCCGCATGAATTCCGGATTGCCGGCCTGCTTGGCCGCGACGTTGATGCTGATCGTGGTGTCGGGGCCGAAGCTGTCGTTGATCAGGTCGATCGACTTGACGATCTCCGCCAGCACCAGATGGGTCAGTTCGTCGATCAGCCCGAGTTCGGTGGCGAGATTGATGAAGGTGCCGGGCGCCTGAATCACGCCTTCATCGTCGCGCAGGCGCACCAGCGCCTCGATACCCGTGACCTCCTTGGTCCGGATGTCGACCTTGGCCTGGAAGGCGCAGCAGAACCGCTTCTCGAGGATGGCGAGCCGCAATGATTGCTCGATCTTCATCCGCGCCAGCGCCTCGCGTTCCATGCTGGAGTCGAAAAACACCGCGGCGCCCTTGCTGCCGTTCTTGACGCGGTACATTGCGATGTCGGCGTTCTGCCGCAGCACGTCATAGCTGCGGCCATGATCCGGATAGAGGCTGACGCCGATCGAGGTGGAGGCGAATATCTCGGATTCGTCGATGAAGAACGGTGCCTTCAGCCGCTGCAGGATGAAGTGGATGAATTCCTCGACCTCGCTCTCGCTCTGGATCGGATTGAGCAGCAACATGAATTCGTCGCCGCTGATCCGCGACAGGATGTCGGATTCGCGCAGGTCGAGGCCGAGCCGCTTGGCCATCTCCACCAGCAATGCGTCGCCGACCGCATGGCCGTAATAGTCGTTGATATGCTTGAAATTGTCGACGTCGAGAAAGGCCAGCGCGAAACGGCCCTGCGCGCTCTCGCGCTTCAGGAGCTTGTTGACGCGGTGTTCGATCACGCGCCGCGTCGGCAGGCCGGTCAGTTGGTCATAATAGGACGACCGGAACAGGTTGTCCTCGAGCGCCTTCTGTTCTGTGATGTCGGCGGAGGTCGAGATCAGAAGATTGCGTTCGGCGATCCGGACCGGCCGGTGCGAGGTCAGGAAAACCTGTTTGTTCGGGCCGTCGCTGACGGCTTCTTCCAGCACGGCAGAGCTGCCGGTGCGCAGCAGTTCGATGCAGGTATCCTGGCGCTCGCTCAATTGCGAAGCCACCGGCGCGGCCGCGGCCTTCTGCAGCAGGGCGGCAGCGGCCTCGTTCACCAGCAGAAACTCGCCTTGCTCGTCCTGAACCGTCACGCCGGTCGGAAGCAATCTCAATACATCCCGCAGGATGCTCAATTCGGAATCGAAAGCGTCTTCATCGGCGGACGGCGTCGTTGTCGCCGGAAAATCATGTTTTTGAGAACGGTACATGGCCGCGAAGTCTGGCAAAGTCCCTTGTAGGTTTGGTTAAGTGGAACCCTGAAAAGCCGTGACATTCCTACAAGCGCCACATTCGAGCGGCGATCGGCTCGGTTGTCATTAACAGAGTGTCAACGAGGAGTCCGACGCCTGCGGCAACCGTCGCGGTCTGAACGCTGTTCGTTGAACGAAAATTGCAGGCGGGCTCAACTTGCCGGGATTCGACATTGCATCGTGCAGTGAACGCCGGTCTTGAGGAAGCGGATGTCGGTCTTGCCATCGAATGCGCGGAGCGCCGATTCCAGCAGCTTGGTGCCAAAGCCGGCGGGCCCGACGTTTTCGACCGTGGGGCCTTCGGTTTCGTCCCAGGTGACATTGAGGCGATCATCCGACACCGACCAGGACACCTGCAGCAGCCCGCGGGCCGAGGAAAATGCGCCGTACTTCCCGGCATTGGTCGCCAGTTCGTGGAAAATCAGGGCGAGACTGACCGCAAGCTTGGCCGGAAGAAACAGCGGGTCGCCGTTCAGGTTGAACCGGACGTGGCCGTACGGCCCAAGCTCCGAGCGCAGCATGTCCCTGATATCGCAGCCGACGCCATCCATCCGTGCGACCAGATCGTCGGTCGCCGACAGCGCGCGGATCCGGTGGTCGATCGTGCCCCAGACCTCTGGCTGCTCGTGGAGGACCTGGTGCAGCACCGCATGTATCGTCGATGTCTTGTTCTTCAGCCGGTGCTGCAACTCGTCGACCAGCAGCTTGCGGTATTCCTCCTCGCGGATCAGGCGCCTGGAGATTTCCCGCTGCTGCCCGACGATCGTCCGGTAGTGCTCGACCCCCCAGATGGTGAGGCCGCACACCGCCCAGAAAATCAGCATCAGCGCAAATCGCGCAGAATCGGCAAGCTCGCTGCCGAAATTGATGGTGATGCCGAGTGCGCCCCCCACCAGCGCCGTTGCTATGCCGATCCGGGAGCCGCCGACGGCGGTAGCGAAAAATACCGCCGGGAAATAGGGCGTGAAGAACACGTCGGGACGGAGTTGGGCCAATCCCCACCGCGCCAGGGTCCCCAGCGCAAGACAACCCACTGCGAAGCCGGTGCTGAAAAGCGGCGAAGGTTGGGAAATTCCCTGCCAGCCATGCCGGAACTCGTCGATCAATTTCTTCATCGGTATTGTCACTTCACGTGATCCGCGAATCCAAAATAAGGCCAAGCATGGGGGAATTCCGGGATTTCACCGTGAATGGAAGCGACCTGCCGGATCGGCGCCCGCGTTTGGATTGGAACAAGCTCGCTTGCGTTGTTCCCGGCGGACAGGAATATTGGCGGTAACCAAAAGGCGGGAGGAACGGATGAACGGCCTCATTCGCGCGCTTTGCGCGGCGACCCTTTTTATATGTGCGTCGGTTGCAAGCGTCCGGGCGGACCCGGTGCTCCCCCTTGCGGGCGCCCCTGAGGACGTCGGCCTGTCGTCAAGCCAACTCGCCCGTATCGAGGCCGTGACCCAGAAATACGTCGAATCCGGCACTGTGCCGGGCGCCGTGATGCTGGTTGCGCGGCGTGGAAAGATCGCCTGGTACAAGACGATGGGGTTCCGCGACCGCGCCGCCAAGGAGCCAATGCGGCCCGATTCGATCTTCCGCATCTATTCCATGACCAAGCCGATCGTCTCCATCGCCGCCATGATGCTGGTCGAGGAAGGCCGGATGCAGATCAGCGATCCGGTTTCGAAATACCTTCCCGAAATCGGAAACATGAAGGTCGGCGTCGAGAGCGAAAAAGACGGCAAGGCAACGATGGATCTGGTCGATCCGGCACGCGAGATGACGGTGCAGGACCTGTTGCGGCACACCTCCGGCCTGATCTACGGCACGCGGGGCAAATCGCTGGTCAATGCCGCCTATATCGACGCGAAAATCGGCGATCGTAATGCCAGCAACGAGGAGTTTGTCGCGAAACTATCCAGGTTGCCGCTGCGCTTTTCGCCCGGCGACCGCTGGGAGTATGGCGTATCGACTGACGTGCTGGGGCGGGTCGTCGAAGTCGTTTCGGGAAAAACACTGGGTGAATTCCTCAACGAACGGATTTTTGCACCGCTCGGCATGACCGACACCGGGTTCTACGTGACCGCCGACAAGCTGAACCGTGCGGCGCAGCCGTGGCAAATGCCGGAAGCGCCGCCGATGACGCCGCGCTTCGATGTCGCGCAGAAGCCTCGCTTCGAATCCGGCGGCGGCGGCCTGACCAGCACCATGGAAGATTACCTCCGCTTCGCGATCATGGTTGCGGACGGTGGCGATTTTGCCGGCAAACGCCTTCTCGGCAAACAGACGATCGAATTCATGACCGCGGATCACACCAGGGCAAGGCCCGGCAGGCCGCCGGGTCTGGGCTTCGGCCTTGGCTTCGAGGTTCGCACCAGCGTCGGCGATGCGGCCTTGCCGGGGTCGCTCGGCGAATATGGCTGGGCCGGCAATGCCGGTACGCTGTTCTGGATCGATCCGAAGGAGCAGCTGATTGCGATCTACATGGTCCAGGTCGATGACCGGGTTCGCATCATGCTTCGCAACCAGTTTCGGACCATGGTTCAGTCCGCGATCATCAATTGAGACCGGGACAAACATCAGACGGGGATAAGCAAATGGGACGGTTGGACGGCAAGATCGCGGTCATTACGGGCGCGACGAGCGGCATCGGATTGCACACCGCCGAAATATTCGTGGCCGAGGGCGCGAAAATCGTCATCGCCGGACGCCGCGTGCCGGAAGGCGAGGCGCTGGCCAAAAAACTCGGCGCCAACTGCGTCTTTCGCCAGACCGATGTCACGGAGGAGGCGCAGATGCAGGCGCTGATCGCGCTTGCGGTCGAGAAATTCGGGCGCATCGATTGCCTGTTCAACAACGCCGGCGGGCCGGCGCAGACCGGCGGCATCGAAGGCCTCGAGGTCGAGCGTTTCGATGCCGCGATGGCAACGCTGGTGCGCAGCGTGATGCTCGGCATGAAACACGCGGCCCCCTATATGCGGAAGCAGGGCTCCGGCAGCATCATCAACAATGGCAGTATTGCCGGCCGGCTCGCGGGCTTTTCGTCGTCGATGGTCTATGGCGCGGCGAAAGCTGCCGTCATCCATCTGACCAAATGCGTCGCGATGGAACTCGGCGAATCCAATATTCGCGTCAACTCGATCTCGCCAGGCGCCATCGCGACCGGCATCTTCGGCAAGGCGCTCGGCCTGTCGGTGGAGGCCGCCGAAAAGACGCCCGCCGTGATGCGGGAGGCCTTCAAGGCCGCGCAACCCATCCCGCGCGCCGGATTGCCCGAGGATATCGCCCACGCCGCGGTGTTCCTGGCGAGCGACGAGTCCTCCTTCATCAACGGCCACGACCTGGTGGTGGATGGCGCGATGACCGGCGGCCGCAACTGGAGCCAGCAGCAGCAGGGCTACGTCACGATGCGCAAGGCGTTCGATCAGGGCGCTGGGTAAGCAGTTTGTCATTCCGGGCGATGCGAAGCATCGAACCCGGAATCTCGAGATTCCGGGTCTGGTCCTTCGGACCATCCCGGAATGACCGTGAGAGTTCGCCGAGGATCTCAAGCCTTGCGCTTCGCCGCTTCCTTCTGCAGGTCCGGCGCGTTGATGGTCGGGATCGCCACGCGGCCCGGGCCCGTCAGCGGCAACGCGGCGGCGGCCTTCTCGTTTTCCATGATCTTTGCCATCACGGCCTGCCCCGCCCGCTCGAACACCGCGCGGTTTTCGATCAGGAATTTTTGCGACTCGCGCAGCTTGGTCACGTAGCCGTTGATTTCGGGAATGACGTAGCGCGCCACCAAGTCCCAGCTCCGGCGGGTGTTTTCCGGGTTGGCCCAGTCGTGCACGAAGCCGATGATGGCGCCGACGCCGCCGGAAACGTTGATCAGGTTCTTGATGGTTTTCACCAGATCGTCGGGCGTGCCGATGGTCGAGGCGGCGTTCTCGCCGCCCGCGGTTTTCTCCACGGCGTCTTCGGGCGACTTGAATGGCTCCACTCCCGGCCGCTGCAGCGTGCGGACCGTATATTCATTGTGCCAGCGCATCAGGCCGGGGCCGGCTTCACGCTGCGCCTGTTCGCGGGTCTCCGCGATATGCCAGCTCAGGAGCACGCGCCAGTCGGAACGACTCACGGTGACGCCGGCCTTCTTGGCAGCATCCTCGGCGAAGCCCCATTGCGTCGGCAGCGCCATAAGGCCTTGCGTCGACATCGAGCCGAGCGAGATGATGCCGATGCCGTATTTGCCGGCGAGCGTCATGCCCGACGGCGAAATCTGCGAGGCCACCACGAACGGCATGTCTTCCTGCAGCGGCAATAGCTGCAGCGCGGCGTCCTGCATGGTGAACCAGTCGCTCTTGGCGGTGACGCGCTCGCCCTTGAACAGGCGGCGGATGATCGCGATCGCCTCGTCCTGGCGGTCGCGCTGCGTCATCGGGTCGATGCCGAGCGTATGCGCGTCGGAGGCCAGCGCGCCGGGGCCGGAACCGAAGATGGCGCGGCCGCCGGTCATCCAGTCGAGCTGCACCATGCGCTGCGCGACGTTGTAGGGGTGGTGATAGGGCAGCGAGACCACGCCGGTGCCGAGCTTGATGCGCTTGGTGCGTTCGCCGGCGGCGGCAAGGAACATTTCCGGCGAGGCGATCATTTCCCAGCCTGAAGAATGATGCTCGCCGCACCAGAACTCGTCATAGCCGAGCGCGTCGATCTGCTCGACGAAATCGAGGTCGCGGCGGAATTGCAGCAGTGGATTCTCGCCGATCGGGTGATGCGGGGCGAGAAAGGCACCGAACTTCAGGCGTGACATGGGGTTTTCTCTCCAGAATTATTGTTCTTTGGGATTGCTCGGGTCTCAAGGTACGGGGTGGGCAAAGGCAAGGCAATGCTTCGAGCCGGGCCGTACGCGCATGGTTGTCGCGCAAAGATGGGCAGCATACCGTAGTCCGGAATTTACCCGTACCGGCCTGATGCAATGAAACTCGCCAAACCCCGCATCGACATCGGCTTTGCGACCAATCACGCACCGGCCGCGCTCAAGTTCTGGCAGGACGAGATCGGGCTGCCGTTCGATCATACCCAGCCGATTCGCCGCGGCTATAAGCAGCACCGTCACGATCTCTGCGGCTCGGTCCTCAAGATCAACCAGGTCCATGAGGCGCTGCCCGACAATCCGCCGTCCGGCTACCTCGAACTGTTGATCGCGCGCGACGATCTTGCCGCGCCGCGACCGATGAGCGATCCGGAAGGCAACCGCGTCTCGCTGGTGCCGAAGGGCATGTTCGGAATCGAGCGCATCGGTATCCGCCTCGGCGTTCGCGATGTCGAAGCGCATCGCCGCTTCTATATGGAGGCGCTCGGCCTGCCGCAGGGGTTATCCGCCGACGGCGTCATGACCTTCCTCGCAGGCGACACGGTGCTGATCGTCGAGCCCGCCGCGGACGCGCCCGACGATGCTGATTTCGACGGCAAGGGTTGGCGTTACATCACCTTCCAGGTGTTCGAGGTCGATCGCGAGCATGCCCACGTACTTGCGCATGGTGGCCGCGAGGCTCGTGCGCCGGTCACGCTCGGCACCACGGCAAGGATCTCGATGGTGCGCGATCCAGACGGCAACTGGATCGAACTGTCGCAGCGCGCGTCGCTCACGGGATCGCTGGAGCCATAGCGCTTTCGAGCGAAAGCCTGCCCCGGACTTGATCCGGGGTGGATGTCGGTTCGCGTGAAGAAAGCGCGTCAAAATAGGAATCTTCGGTTCTGATTAGATCAGAACCGAAACCCTAGAGGTTTACGTTCCAGTTCTCTTTTGCCGTCGACAGCGTAATCAGCGTCTCGGTTCGCTCCACGCCATCCACCGCCTTGATGGTCTCGGTGAGAAACCGTTCGAGATCGCGCGTGGTGCCGACGCGGACTTTAAGGAGATAGTTCCAGGCGCCGGTGATGTGATGGCATTCCAGCACGTCGGGCGATGCCTTCACCCGTTCGAGAAAGCTCGCCTCGACCTTCGGGTTGCTCCAGCTCACCATGATGAAGGCGAGCAGGTTCAGCCCGACCGCTTCCGGGGCGATGCGGGCGTGAAAGCCGGAAATCATGCCGGACCGAACCAGCCGCTTGATGCGGTCGTTGATCGTGGAAACGGCGACGCCGATTTTTTCGCTCAGCGCGGCCAGGGGCTGACGGTCGTCCTCCTGCAACAGCATCAGGATTTGCCGGTCGGTGTGGTCCAGTTTCGCCATCGCCGCCTCGCCGCAAGTCTTGCGCAATCTGGTATTTTGCCGATCGCTCGCGACTTCCATGGTGTCGGCCCGGCAAAGGTGTCGGCCCGGCAAATTTCCGACATGCGCCGCCAAAAGCACGATAACAGCGGAAATGGCCGTTTCAACCCGCAATGCATACAGATAGCGCGCCCGTCCGCGCCATGCCCGGGTGAAAGCGAATTCAGCTCAAGGTTGCCATTGCCGAGCGGCGCTCCATAAAAAAACAACAATCCGGTATGTCTAATGCGGTGCGCATCGAGGGACGTGTCATGGCGCACGGCGCCGACATCGCGGGGGGCAGCGCAGGGCAGAGACGCCCTGGAAACGGCTCGTGCCGCCGCGCACCGAATGGCGCCCCTCCTCGCACACAATTTTCCGCCCGAACCTCGGTCAGCTCCTTGCTCCGGCGACAGGAACTGAAGCCGGGCTGTGATGACGGCCGTTCCGGCGGACCCGAAACCCTTGACCACATGAGGTACTGACACACGACCAAGGCAAGGGTCGCGACGACAATTCGGCCCAACAACAAATCAGCACAGGGAGGTTACAGATGGCTTTTCATCGACGATATCTCGATGGCTGCGCCGCGCTGGCGGTGGTTGCCTTGTTCGCTGCCTCGCCCACGCGCGCTCAGGATGCGGCGGCGCTCAACGCCGAAGCGGCGCAGAAGGACTGGCCGACCTATCACGGCACCTACAAATCCTACCATTACAGCGGCCTCGACCAGATCAACGCCGGCAACGTCAAGAATCTCGAAGTCGCCTGGATGCATTTTCCGGAGCGCGCCACCCGCGGCATTCAGTCGACGCCGCTGGCCGTTGACGGCGTGCTGTACTATTCGGGCTCCTACAGCCGCGTCTACGCGCTGGACGGAGCGACCGGCAGGACAATCTGGGCCTATGCGCCGGAGCTCGACGAGGAACTGGTCGCCAAGCAGACGCACTCGCCATACAACCGCGGCATCGCCATCGGACACGGCAATCTCTATGTCGGCACGGTCGATGGCCGCCTGATCGCACTCGATCTGAAGAGCGGCAAGCCGGTGTGGGACACCAAGCTGCTGGATTCCAAGAAGGTGACGGTCGGCTTCACCGGCGCGCCGCTGGTGGTGAAGGACAAGGTGATCATTGGCGCCCAGGGTGGCGAATGGACCGGTCGCGGACCGATTTTCGGCGTCGACGGCAAGACCGGACAGAAGAAATGGGAGTTCTTCACGGTCGCCGGCACCGAAGAGGCAATGGCGACGTGGGGCGGTGAGTCCTGGCGAACCGGCGGCGGCGGCGGCTGGATGCCCGGAACCTACGACCCGGAAACCAACTCGGTGTGGTGGGGCACCGCCAACCCGGCGCCGCTCTACGACTGGTCGGGCGCGGACTGGAAGAAGAGCGGACCGCGGCCGGGCGACAACCTCTACACGACATCGGTCATCGCGCTCGACCCCGATACCGGCAAGCTCAAATTCCACCATCAGGAGCTGCCGCACGATGCCTGGGACTTCGACTCCGCCGTGGGCGAATTCGTCATGATCGACCGTGGCGGCAAGAAGCTCGTGGTGCACGCCAACAAGAGCGGATACATCTTCGTCTATGATCGTTCCAACGCCAAGGTCGAGAACGTCTGGCCGCTGGTCAAGAACATCAACTTCGTCAAGAGCATCGATCCGAAGACCGGCGAACTGATCGGGCGCCGCGACCTCGTGGAAGGCAAGGTGGACCCGCCATTGTGCCCGGCGATTGCCGGCGGCATCAGCTGGAACTCCGGCGCCTACAGCCCCAAGAACGGGCTCTTCTACCGGATCGGGCAGGAGTGGTGCATGGAGATGACCGTCGAGAAGACGACGCCGATCCTGGAGCCGATGGCCCAACTCAACATCGGCGCCACCTTCAAGCTTATCCCGCCTCCGGACGGACCGGCCCGCGGTCACCTTAGCGCCCGCGACCCCGTCACCGGCGCCAAGAAGTGGGAAGTCAACTACAAGCAGCCGCCGCTCGCCAGCGTTCTCGCCACCGCGGGAAATCTGGTATTCGTGCCGGACTCCGAAGGCATCGTGCACGCCTACAATGCGGACACCGGCGAAGAGCTCTGGTCGCGCAACAACGGCATGGGGCATAACGCCGGCATCATCAGCTACATGGCCGGCGGCAAGCAGTACGTCGCCGTGCCGGCGGGCTGGGGCAGCCTGGTGGCCGACGAGTTTGTCGCGCTCTATGGCGAGCCCTTCAAGAGCATGCCGAAGAATACCGGTGCCCTGGTTGTCTTCGCGCTCAGACAATGACGATGGCGCAGGCGGCAGTGATCGATCTCTCGCTGCCGCTCTTTCGGTCAATACGTTACCGCTCTTGCGGTCAACACGTCGCCGCTCTTGCGGTCGATACGTCGCGGTGAATGCGGATGCCGGGATGCAGATACCGTTTGTAATTGTTGCTGCCCTGGCCATTCTCTGGTCAGGGCTGCCAACCGCCTCGTTTGCCCAACAGTCCAACTCGGCGGGCGCTTCAAATCCGCTGCCGCAAGCCGAAGCCTCGCCGGATGACATCGAGGGCGGGAAAATGTTCGCAACCACCTGCGGCTTTTGCCACCAGGATGGCGGCCGCCATGCGGGCAGAGGTCCAAAACTGTCGAAGTCCGAGCGCAGCGACGAATACATCGTCGAGCGTATCAAGAAGGGCAAGGTGGGCGCCATGCCCGCCTATGGCTCGGTGTTCAGTGACGGCCAGATCATCGCGATCCTGGCCTACATTCGGGGGCTCGATGACTAGAGCGTTTTCCGTGACGTGGAGACCGCGATATCGCGTAGCCCGATACGTGGCCGGTCTCTCGCTGCTGATGCTCGGGAGTGCGCCTGCCGATGCCCGCTCGCTGGAAACCGTCATCGAGCGTGGCACGTTGACGCTCTGCGCCAGCCCTAACGCCTTGCCGTTTGCAAGCAAGACCGGGCCAGTGCCGGGATTTCAGATCGAACTCGGCGAGAAAATCGCCGAGCAGCTCGGCGTCAAGCTGACGCGCGAGTGGGTGGTCAGCGCGATTCAGTATCGCCGCGCCGATTGCGACCTCGTGCTCGACGTCATTTCCCGCAAGGATACGTCGCCCGCGGGCGGCGTGCGGGTTTCACGCCCCTACCATCGCAGCGGCGTCGTGCTCGCGGTGCGCAGCGATTCGCCGGCATCGTCGCTCGCAAGTCTCGGTGCCGATCAGCGGGTGGGCGTGCCGGTCGGCTCGCTGGTCTCCATGACGCTCGCCAAGAGCGGCGCCGCCACATCTCCGTTCGCGTTCGAGGACGATATTGTCGCCGCGCTGGCCAATCGCGAGATCGAGGCCGCCGCGGTCACGCCGATGACGGTCGGCTGGTTCAATCTGCAACATGCCGACAAGCCGTTGCGCCTGATTCCCGCATTCGACAACGACCAGGATCTGAGCTGGAACATTGCGGCCGGCCTGCTTCGCCCCGACGACAAGCTGCGAGAGCGCGTCGATGCGGCCATCGAGGCGCTGCTGGCGGATGGCAGCATTGCCCGGATCTATGCCCGCTACGGCATCGAACTGCGACCGCCGCAGTGAGGCGTGGTATCCGGGCGTGGTAGCGCGAAAGTTTTCTGCTTTTCGATTCGGCTGGCGTTATTCGCAGCATTCGCGTTGTTTGCGCTGTCGATTCTTGCCTGCGCCGCATTTCTGACGTGGATGCGTCGGCTCACGGCATGACAAAATAACGTCAACCGCCAAAATTTGATTGTGGGGAACGACAGTGCACGGTCTTTTTATTTTGCAGTGCAGCAACTATTTGTTCAGGGTACGCGTTAACAACAATCACCCCCGGAGCAGCATTTGTCTCTCGCCAAGAACGTGGAATTCCTGCGCCATTTCCCGCGATTGAACGGGTTCAATGGCCTGGGAATCTACGGCCTGAATTCAGCGCCGGGAGCCAGCAGTCCGCTCGTCGAAGTCGACAGCTTTGGCACCAATCCCGGCTCGCTGAGGATGTTCGCGTTCGTGCCTGAACCGCTGCCGCGCGCGTCCGCTCTCGTCGTCGTGCTGCACGGCTGCGGCCAGACCGCCGCCGGGTACGATTTCGGCACCGGCTGGTCGACGCTCGCCAAACGCTATGGTTTTGCGCTGCTGATGCCGGAACAACAGGGCGCCAACAACGCGAACACCTGCTTCAACTGGTTCAATCCGGGCGATGTCGTGCGCGGCCGTGGCGAAGCCGCCTCGATCAGGCAGATGATCGCGCGGATGGTCGCCGACCACAAAATCGATTCGCGCCGCGTCTATATCACCGGGCTTTCGGCCGGCGGCGCCATGACGTCGGTGATGCTGGCGGTCTATCCCGAGGTGTTCGCGGGCGGCGCCATCATCGCCGGCCTGCCGTTCGGCATCGCCAGCAATGTCCGGGAAGCGCTCGGCGGCATGATGCAATCGACATCGCGCCCGGCTGATCAATTGGGCGGGTTCGTGCGCAAGGCCTCGAAGCACAAGGGACCCTGGCCCAAAGTTTCGGTGTGGCACGGCAGCGCCGATCGTACGGTGAACCCCGGCAATGCCAACGAAATCGTCAAGCAGTGGCTCGACGTTCACGGCCTGCCG